>JBASAV010000699.1:0-4682 GCA_049650785.1 Lewinella sp.
TTCATCTTATTCAGCTGATCCGGATCGCGCATCAGGTCATCCAAATGCCGGGCTTCTTTCTTTTTCTTAGGCATAGTAAAGAGTGTCAGTCAATGAATAATGTAGACACACTTTTCTGAACAGTCTCGAGCAAACCGGGTAGGGGAAAAGGCCTCTCGCCCGGCCCTGAAAGGGACGGCTACCAGCCAGCGAGCGGAGGGCCTCACGACCAATTCACCAAAACCCAGCCCAGCTAACTATCCCACCCAACATCAGTTCTGTAAAGAAACCGAGGAAGCTATGACACAGAAGAGAAAGCATTTTGTAGGAAGAGGAGCAATGTGTTTACTGCTAGCCATGCTACCGTTGTTGGGCCTGTCCGCCCAAACCGCCGACCTGCTGGTGGTGAACAAGGTGCCGAATAGTAGCGGTGAGGTCGGGAGTGTCACCTTCATCAACTACGAGCAGGGGATCGTCTTAGATAGCCTGAAGGTGGACCGGGAACCACACGAGATAGCCCTGACCCCCGACCGTAAGTACGCGTTGGTAGCCAATACCGGAGGCTACGTGACGCCGAATAACACCCTTTCGTTCATTGACGTGGCGGAGAGGTCCGTGGTAGAAGAAGTAGACCTGGGACCGCTGTTCACGCCGCACGGGGTGGTGTATTCGACCGCCCATGACCTGTTCTACTTCACGGTGGAGGGCTCGCAGGCGATCGGGGCCTTCGATCCGGAAGCGAGAGAGGTAGTGTGGTTGTACGGAACCGGGCAGGCGGGTTCGCATATGCTGCTCGTCACGGAAGACGGGCGCACGATCGTTACGGCTAACCGCGACAATGGCTCCGTATCCGTACTCAAACTGGAGGGCAATGACCCACTGGCGGCTACTGCCTGGACCAGTACCATCGTAGCGGTGGGAGAGCGACCCGAAGGCTTGGCCTTCGGACCGGAGGAAGAGCAAGTCTACGTGGGGTTAAGGAGCGGCGACGGTATTGTGGTGGTTGACCTAGAAGATCAGGAGGTGGCGGACAGCTTTTCCATCGACGGTCACCAGGCGGGTCGGCTCCTGTTCTCGCCGGATGGTCGGTACCTGATCGCCGCGGACCCGGAGACCGGCAGTGTACTCTTTATTAACCCTGCCGATCAAACGGTGGAAAAGGTGGTGCCCGTCGGTTCCACGGCGGCCTCACTGTTCGTACCACCCGGTAAGAACCGGCTACTGGTGGGCGTTACGGGCGACAACCGCATCGCCGAAATCGACCTGGATACGTTGGAGGTTATCCGCACGCTCGAAGGTGGTCCGGATCCGGACGCGATGGCCTGGCCGGGCGAGAATTGAGCAAAGGCACATCAATTACGAGGAGAAGGATCAACGAGTTGATACTTCAAAAATAAAAGTACTTTTGTATATTTGAAACTCTTATCAGTTTCCAGATGCCACTTTCCGCTCGCTTCGACAGGCTTCACCACCGGATACGCGGTAACCGCTGGCTCCGCTACTTTGCGTACATCTGCCGGGGGCTGCTCGCCCTGGCCTTTCTGTTTGCCGGCTACGTCAAAGTGATCGGGGAGCGGTTTACCGCGCTGCCCACTAAGCACCCGATGGGTCACTTTTTGCAGGGCTTCTACGAAACGGGCTATTAATACACCTTTGTCGGGGTAATGCAGATTGTCTCGGCGGTATTGCTGATTATTCCCCGCACGGCGACGCTGGGGGCGGTAATCTACTTTCCCATCATCCTGAATATCTGTATCCTGACTTTTTCGGTGCGTTTTGAGGGGTCCCTCTTGACATCCCCGCTGATGGTACTGGCCAATCTATACCTGCTGGCCTGGGACTACCATAAATGGAAATATATCCTACCCTTTCGCAGGGAAATAACGGACCGCGCCCTACCGGCCCCATTGCAACCGGATAACCGGTTTCCCTTTACCTTTTTCGCCGGTGTCGGCGTAACGATGGTGCTGGTGGGTATCGTCACCTTCAGCATCTACAATATTCGACCCCGGGTGAATTACCGCGACTGCAACGATCAGTGTGCTGCCAGTGTGGACCCGGCCGCCTGCGCCGCCTTTTGTGACTGTGTTTACAAGGACGGTCTACCGCTGCGCGACTGCCTGGCCGATTACGAATCGACGCTGGCGCGGGACTAAGGCAAAATTCCTGCGCGCCGCCGCCCTATTTAGTTGCCCCCGCCGGCAGCCACACCTTCATCTTGTTGATGCCTCGGTTTGACCAGGCGTAGTAGGGGATAGCCATCATGCCGTCGCTTTCGACCACGTTTACCCCACCGAGAAGATCGGCGCGGTAGTCGACCATAAATTCCGTTTTGGAAGCCACCTGAATATCATCGTAACGGCCTTCATTGTCGATGCTCTCTACTGCGTAGACGATAGGGCCGTACTCCAGCGAAACCTTGCCCCGGTCTTCCGCTACCTCCTGGCTGGCCGTCACCTGACGCACCTCCATGGGAAAGTCGAGTTGGATACGGTCGCCAGACTGCCACTCACGGCTCAGGGTCACGTAGCCGTTGATGATGGGTGCCTCGGTTAGCTCCTCGCCGTTCAGGCTGATGGTCGGTTCGCCCGGTAATTCATTGGTGTAATCGTACAGGCCACCCGGTAGCACTTCGTTGCGCGCCCAGCCCGGAATGCGAAGCTTCAGACTGAAGGTGCCGGCGGTTTCGGGCGTGATGGTCAGGTCGACCTGACCGGTCCAGGGGTAGTTGGTTTCCTGGCTCACGGTAACTTGCTGACTGCCCAGATCTACGTCCGCTTCGCTGCCGGCGTAGAGATTGACGTAAATGGTGTCGGCGGATTTAGCGTAGATCAGCCCCGGTACCGCGGGCAGAAAGCGGATCAGGTTGGTGGGGCAACAGCTGCAGTCGAACCAGTCCTTGCGGGTGCAGGCGCCCTGGTTGAATTCGTACTTACCGTCGGATTCCAGCGGGTTAGGGTAGAAGAAGTGGGTGCCGTCGAGGGCCAGTCCGGCAATGAGTCCATTGTACAGCGTCCGCTCGAGTACGTCGAGGTACTTGACCTCGCCGGTAAGCGCGTGTAGCCGCTGGTTCCAGTACACGCTCCCAATGGCGGCGCAGGTTTCGTTGTAGGCCGTGAGGTTAGGGAGCTCGTAGTTTTCTCCGAAGGCCTCGCCTTCGTGCTTGGCACCGATGCCGCCGGTGACGTAGATCTTCTTCTCCACCATATTATTCCACAGGTCATCGACGGCCTGCCGGTAGCCGGCATCCTGCTGGATGGCGGCGATGTCGGTCATGGCGGCGTACATGTACACGGCCCGGACGGCGTGTCCTACCACCTCATCCTGCTCGGTGACGGGTACGTGATCCTGGGAGTAGGAACCGAAGAGCTCGTGGGTTTCCGGATCGCCGCGGTGATCCAAAAAGTAGCGGGCGAGGTCCAGGTAGTCCTCGCGACCGGTGAGCCGGTAGAGTTTGATCAGGCCGGTTTCGATGATCTGGTGACCGGGAACGGTGTGAATCTTATCTCCCCCCTCCCCAAAGGTCCTGACCATCAGATCGGCGTTGGCGAGGGCAATGTCCAGGAAGTTGTCCTTACCCGTGGCCAGGTGGTGGGTGTAGGCGGCTTCGTACAGGTGGCCGGCGTTGTAGAGCTCGTGACTCATGGCCAATCCGTTCCAGCGCTCGCCGTCTTCTACGGGTACCCAGGGGGCGGGGGGCGAATCGGGATCGATGGTCCGCCAGGTGGTGAGGTAGCCATCATCCTCCTGACCGGTGGCTACGATGGCGATCAGGGAGTCCAGCAGGGCTTCCAGCTGCGCATTGGGCGCGCTGATGAGGGAATTGGAGGCACCTTCGATCACTTTATAGACGTCCGTATCGTCGAAGGGCATCTCGCCGCGTACCTCGCCTTCCATCTCTCCGCCCGCGATCAGAAAATTTTCCAGGCGCCCTTCTTCTTCACACTTGGCGATGGCGTACTCGATGGTTTTCTCCTGTACCCGCTCTATAATGGGTAGCCAGAAGTCGTCGGTCACCTTGACATGGCGGATGTCGACCGGGGTGATGGGGTAGCCGGTCTCCGGCACGCTGGTGGTCAGTGGCTCTGCCTCCGGCGCGGAGGTCTGGCAACCCAGTATCAGTAGCAGGAGGGTGGGAAAAATCCATTTCATGGTGTGCGACTTTAAGGGGAGTAAGATAAGGCGAATCGATTATTGTCTGATGGACACTTGTTTAGATGGATACCCCTGATGGTCCCCGTTTTCCGAATGAACTGATAAAAATAATTATGCCTTTCCCCTCGCCAACTATCAACTTCCAGATGTTCTATAGCTGGATCGTGAATGATCCCTCGTACCGCGTCGCGGAGGCGAGTTTTACCACGCATTGCATTAAAAAAACCAACATGAAACACGTAATAATCAGTGGCCTTTTCGGCCTCGCATTGTTCAGCTGCAGCGATACCACCACCGGTGTGGAGTACGATGCCGCCGAGCAGGACATCACTCCCACGACGGAAGTGAATAGCCTGCCCGTTGAAGTAGAGGATACCATGTCGCTTGCCGGTGACATGACCTACACCCAGCACTTCGATGCCGCCCTTACCAGTCTTGACGCGGAGAAGTCTGCCGAGGCCGCAGACCACATGCAAATGGGTATCTCGGCTTTGATGACCGAAGGTGTCAACCTGCAGGACAGCACGCACCAGGAATTCAAAACCGTA
>JBASAV010000700.1:0-6959 GCA_049650785.1 Lewinella sp.
GCCACACCCAGGGTGGTTTCTACTTCGTCGGCGTTGATCTCCAGTTGCTCGGCAAGTTCCTCGCTGCTGGGTTCGCGTTCGAAAGTCTGCTCCAGCTGGCTGAAGGCTTTATTGATCTTGTTGAGGCTACCGACTTTATTGAGCGGGAGACGTACGATACGGCTCTGTTCGGCCAGTGCCTGCAGGATAGACTGGCGAATCCACCAGACGGCGTAGGAGATGAACTTGAAACCACGGGTCTCGTCGAAGCGCTGAGCGGCCTTGATCAGACCGAGGTTGCCCTCGTTGATAAGATCGGAGAGACTGAGCCCCTGATTTTGGTACTGCTTGGCTACCGAAACGACGAATCGCAGGTTGGCCTTCGTTAGCTTTTCCAGGGCAATTTGGTCACCCTGTTTGATCCGCTTGGCGAGGTCGACTTCTTCCTCGGGGGTCAGCAGGTCTACTTTACCGATTTCTTGCAGGTATTTTTCAAGCGACTGACTTTCGCGATTCGTTATCGACTTCGTTATCTTAAGCTGTCTCATCTATAGGGGGACGTTTTCTGAAATTGGCCGCAAAATTACGGGATAAATGCTAGTAAATCAATACCCTGCGGGCTCACTGTGACATAACGTGTAGTTAACACTACAAGGAAACAATAGGTTGGGGAGCTATAAACTTTTGGTAGTCTCGTTATTATTAGCTTATTTGCCCGCCACCCTTTTCCCCAAGCCCCTGATATGGAACGTGTTAAGTTTACCTCCGAGTTTATCTTTCGTGCTTCGCCCAGTATCGTCTACCAGTTTCTGACCGATCCGGCGTGTCTCACACGCTGGTTCTGCGATGAAGTTGATATCAACGACAGCACCTACACCTTTGTTTGGAGCGGTTCCCCGGAAGCCGCCGAACTCATCGAAGACAGCGAGGGCGATATGGTCCGTTTTGCCTGGGAAGATGCGGATGACGATGACGAATACCTCGAATTCAACATCACTAAAAGCCCGGTTACCGGTGAAACCATTGTCTACGTCACCGACTTTGCCGATGATGACGAAGTCGAAGACCAGAAGGCACTGTGGGATACGCAGCTCACGCGTATGCGGGCAGAGATGGGCGGATAATGGTCACGATATACCTTGGCCTGAGTTTCTCCGGGCCAATCCTGCCCCTTCCGGCCACCGACTCCACCGACGAGCTGTTCCTGGATTACCCAGGTCTGGTCCAGCACTTGGAAAAATTCTATGCGCTAAGCCGAAGCCCCGCCAACCGCGAGGCCCTGCGTATCGAGCAGTTCCGTCAGGTGCTGCAGCAACACCTGGAGGACGGTGACCGATCCGAACCCTTTTACGCCGCCGCTTTTAAAGCCGACCGGATCGCCACGGCCGAAGAACTACTCTCCCGTAGGGATGAGCTACTCGAGTACGGCTATCAACTGCACAGGCCCGTCACGGCCGATGTTCCGGAAAGAATCGCCGTTCTCCACGAATTGGAAGCCATGCTGTTGGAGCCGGAGCGGGACTTACCGCTGCTACCCGGACTAGCCGATCGCCTAAATCGATTACTGGCGGCTTTGCAGTCACCCAATCACCCAACGCACCGGATCGTAGTGCACGAGCCCGAAGAGTTGTTGCCGGGTTGCGTGCGTCGCCTGCTCAGGGCGCTACAGCAAGCCGGTGACGATATCGAATACCGGTCCGAGCTGCGCCAGGCCGACGGTGATCTGGACCTGCACCGCTGGCAGCAGCGGCTACGGAAGGGCCTGGACGGCGAAAGCGATGCCAAACCGCTGGAGCTGCGGGGTGACGGAAGTCTGGTTCTGCTGCGCGCCGAACGAGAGACTCACCTGGCCGCCTACCTCGCCCGGACCGTACACGAGAACCCGAACTGGTGTCCGGGCGTGCTGATGACCGTTCGTAACCAGACCCTGGACAACGCCCTCACTATGGAGGGGCTGCCTAGTATGGGGATACCTTCCACCAGCCTGGCCCGTCCGAGTTTGCAGGTACTGAAGCTGGTCACGGCCTTTCTGTGGGAGCCCGTGGAGGTGGAGCGCATCATGGAGTTCGTCAGCCTAGTCAACAAGCCGCTGGAACGCCGATTGGGGCAGCGCCTGGCGGTTCACCTGGCTGATACGCCGGGGCTATTCGGAAACCGGTGGACTTTCACCGTGGAGGAGGCTTTCCGGGAAATGGAACAGCGCCGTTATCCCGCAAGTAGAGTGCGGCGAGCGCGGGAACAATATGATTTCTGGTTTCGGAGACGCCGGTACCCACGCGACGGTCGTGTCCCAAAGGGTGAGGTGCGCAGCCTTTTCGTCTTTTTACGTAACTGGGCGCTCGAAGCGTACGACGACGATAAAGATCAGAGCGGGCTTCTCGTGCTTTCCGCTCAGTCGGAGCGGGCTACCGAGTTACTGGACGCTCAGCCGGAAGCCGATCTATCTTACCTGGAGGTTGAACGCCTAGTTCGGACTATCTACCAGCCCGCTCCTACCCAGTTTCACTTACCGGAGCAGGGAGCCCTACGGGTCAGTTACCATCCCGCCGCGGTCACGCGTATAGCTCCCGGTAGCCAGGATAAGCTCCAGCGATTAATCTGGTGGGATTTCGTGGAAACGGATCCGACCTACTTCTTCAGCCGCTACTATCCGCCTGAACTTGCCTATTTCAGCAAGCAGGGGTACGAGCTGATCACTCCCGAACAGCGCAACCGCCTGCGTCACTGGCAAAACCTGCAACCGGTGCTCCACACGGAAAGTCAGCTTATCCTCTGCGTGCCACAGCGAGTGGATGGTACGGAAATGGAGGGGCACAGCCTAATGGGCGATCTGGAGGCGGCCTTCACCAGCGATAGCCTGGAGCGCATCACGGTACCGATTGACGAGGGAGGACGCCCGGAAGCCTTGCTCGATGATCTCCATCTCCCAACCTTCGCCCCCGTACCGATACGGCAACTATCGCCACCGGTGCCGCACGTGCACCTTTCCCGACCGGAGGCCATGACTATGCGGGAGGCAGAGACGCCCTCCTCTATGGACGATTTGCTGTATTATCCACACAAATGGATCTTCCGCCATCAGTTGCGTTTGAAGCCGACACCAATACTTTCCATCGCCAACGAAAATCGTTTGCGCGGTAACCTGAGCCATCTCTTCGTCGATGAACTCTTACAGCAGATCACCCGGGCAGACGAGCAATGGGACAGAGACCAGGTTGAGCGTTGGATCGACGAAAACGCCACCCGCTTACTAGGCCAGCAGGGAGCCGTCCTGCTGGAGTACGGCCAGGAACCCGAGCGGATCCAGTTCCTGATCACCATGAAAAAGTCTGCGTGGACGCTAATTAATTACATCCAGCAGAACGGCTGGCAAATCAGGGGCTCGGAGGAAAAGATCGGAGGCGAGCTAAAACCGATGGGCGGCCAGCCGGTGCAGGGTCGCGCCGACCTGGTGCTCGAACGCGAACGGGACGGTCGTAAAGAGTGCGCCGTCGTTGACCTGAAGTGGCGAGGCAAAACCGTGTTCCGGAACCTGTTGCGCAATGGCAGCGATATTCAGCTCAGCCTGTACGCCGAGTTTCTGCGCCAGTCGGGTAGCGATCGCGTACACACTGCCTACTACATCCTGCGCGATGCGCTCATGATATGCCGCAATGAACTGGCGTTCGAGGGAGCCGATACCGTGCCGAGAGAGGACGACTTCACTATCGTTCAAAAAGAGACGCTCTCCAGGATCCGGCAAACGTTCGACTGGCGCTGGGAGCAGTTTGCCGATGGGAAAATTGAGGTCCGTTGTCACGACACCGTTCCCTTCTTAGAGGATCTGTACCAGGATCTGCCTCTCGACAACTTGTTGGAAATGAAAGACGACACGTCGCCGTTTGATGACTATAAAAGCCTGATCGGGCTCGTCCGCTAGCCGGTAATTTCCATGAACGTCCCGGTAGTGAGGTAGCGCATCACGTACACGAGAGCGATGCTTACCAGCAGACCAAAAGTGACCTTACCCAGATCGCTGAAGATGTTGCGAAAGGCGGCACTGAGGTTCTTCTGTCCGGGTTTGGTCTCCAGGTACGCTACCCCGGCGCGGGCGACCATCACCACGGCCATGACAACGATCACCAGATTGTCCACCGCGTCGCGCAGGTAGACCACGTAGCCGATCAGCAGCAGGATAACGACGTTGAGGACCATACCGAAGTAATATGCGGTTTTGGCCCGGGGCCGGTCGCTGGGCTCGGCGTCCAGTTCCAGTCGGTATCGGATGGCGATTTCCCGGCCGGCGAGTAGTCCCAGGAACACCCACGTGGTCGACATCGGAACATTGCTAAACTCCTTGAAGAACAGCAGAATAATCCCGTAGATAAAGTCGATCAGCGTGGCCGAGCGGATGTCCGTCGTATTGGTTTTGGCTTTGACGATCTTCTGGATGTTGCCGCCCTTACTGTAGAAGATGACCGCTAGCATAGTCAGCAAGATCACCAGCGAAATGATGATCTCGGAAAGGTGGAGGGAGCGGGGTAAGTAGACGAAGATGTTGGCGAAGTCCTGAATGAGCCACTGCCCCCACAGGAAGCCCGTCGATGCCCACTGCAGGGCGGTCCAGGTACGCTGACCACCGGGGCTCATCTCGGAGTTGATAAAGCGCTTGTCGAGCCAGCGGGTGACGAGTTGCCAGACGATTATCGCGACGCAGAAGGCCAGCGCATAGCCCAGAATGGACTTCATCGTCATATCGAACAGGCCCGCGGGTTTGAAGAAGGTCAGGATCAGAAAGGAAGTCGAGACCGGGATGCCCGTCCGGGTGAGCAGCATGAGGACCAGCGGCGGAAGCAGATACGGCCAGCCCATGTCTTCCACGTAAGCGTAGGATTCCAGTCGACCGTAACTAACGTCACCATCGTACTGGCTCCAACCGTACAGCAGGGTAGCGGCGAGGATGGAACCGGAAAAGGCCCAGAGCACGTACCACTTTTTATCTTCGTTGGAAGAGAGAAAAGTTCCCAACGTCTGAATGGAATCATTACCCACAACGGCGTAGCCGGCAAGGATGAAACCGGCCCACATAATAACAAGGGATAAATCCATTCGGCAGTATACTATAAGACGGTGGTGGAAAGCGGTTAAGGCCACGCAAGTTCGTCACAGGGTGTAAACTGTACGTTAAGTGTTTGAGGTGCTGGTTGCCGGGTAGGGGGCGGGCTCCGTAGGACTGGCAGCTTAGGTATACAAAGCAGCCACAAATCGCCGGACAACCAGCGACAGACAACCGATAAGCAGTACCTGCTAATCTATAACGAGCAACCCCTAAATAGCCAAAATACTAGCCATCCGGATCAATTCTTCCTGGGGGACCTTATCCTTGGTGATCGCATCTTCGAAGGGGTGAGTCGTGACCTGTCCGTTCACGATACCAACGGCCACGTTTTCCTGACCTTCCAGTAGTACCTCAACGGCGGCGTGGCCCAGCCGGCTGGCCAGCAGGCGATCGGCAGCGGTGGGGGAGCCGCCACGCTGTAGGTGGCCGATGACGGTCACCTTAGGCTCCATGCTCGCCAGTTCGTGCTGGATCTTCTCCGCGATGCCCGTGGCGCCGCCCATGGGGTGACCTTCCGCGACAATGACTACGCTGAAGAGCTTGCCGCGCGCCTTGTTCTTGCGAAGTACCGATTTGAGGTCCTCCAGGTTAGTTTCCGCTTCGGGGATGAGCACACTGCTGGCGCCGGAGCCGATCGCGGTGTAGAGGGCGATGTAGCCGGAGTTCCGGCCCATGACCTCCACGAAGAAGAGGCGGTTATGGCTGTCGGCGGTATCTCGGATCTTGTCTACGGCGTCGATCGCGGTATTGACCGCGGTGTCGAACCCAATGGTGTAATCGGTTCCGTAGAGATCGTTGTCGATCGTTCCGGGAATGCCGATGAAGGGTACGTTGTATTCCTCACTAAATATTTTTGCTCCGGTAAACGTACCGTTTCCACCGATCGCGATACAGGCATCTATATCGTAAGCCTTGAGGTGATCATGGGCGGCCTGGCGACCTTCCTTGGACATAAAGCGCATCGAGCGCGCGGTCCGGAGCATCGTTCCTCCACGCTGAATGATATTGGCCACGTCGCGGCGTTCCAGGCGCTGGAAATGCCCGTCAATCATCCCTTCGTAGCCGCGCTCGATACCGTAAACGTGTAGCTTGTTCCAGGCGGCTGTCCGGACCACAGCACGCAGGGCGGCATTCATGCCAGGGGCATCACCTCCTGAGGTAAATACGGCAATACGTCGGATGTCCTGTCTTTTCATAGGTTAGCTGGGGGAGTGGTAGTCGGCGAGCGCCTCAATGGGTTTGTGTATGAATCGGCCGGCGGTCAGGTCACGTTCGTGCAGCGCAGCCAGCAGGATTTCTTTAAAATGAAAGGCAATACTTCCGATGAAATGCACGGGCAGTTCTAAATGACCCTTATACTTTCTAACGTGGCGGTCCAAGAACTCGGCAAAGCTAGTAAATACGATCTTTTGAATTAGCGGATGGTCGGTATGTTCACCCATGAAGCGGGTAAAGCCGGCCAGGTAAGTATTCGGCATTTCGGACTCGTAGACATTGTTGATCACGGTCATCCGATCGGCCGTCGTGTAGTTTTCGAAAGCTTCATTGAGGTCATCGTCAAGTTCCCGGTAAAAGTAAGACCGCAGGAATGCTTTGCCGAGGTGAGATCCGCTTCCCTCGTCACCCAGCATAAAGCCCAGGTTGGTTACGTTATCGATTACTTCCTTACCGTCGTACAGGCAGGTGTTACTGCCGGTACCCAGGATACAGGATATACCCGGATCATCTCCGCAGGTGGCCCGCGCCGCGCCGAGTAGATCGTGCATCACCTCCACATTTGCTCCTGGCCAGGCGTTGTTGATACAGTCGAAGATGACCTTCTTCCGGCGAAAATCCCAGCAGCCCGCTCCGTAGTAATGGACCTCGTTGATATGCACTTTGG
>JBASAV010000701.1:0-8995 GCA_049650785.1 Lewinella sp.
GTACTACGACGAAGGGTGGGCCCGGGTTAATCTTCCCTTCCCGGGAGGAAACCCCGGAGACGGCTCCAAACGAATTTCCGAGGACCTCCTCAACAGCTACCCGGAAGGTGACCGGCGGGTCGAGCCGACTTTCAAGCTCAACTACATCAACGACAACGGCGAGGAGGTGGATGCTCAGTTCTTCGACAAATACACCGACGAGGATATGGCCGGCGGCGATCGTTTCGACTGGTCGCTCAATTACCCGATCATGCGCTACACCGATGTATTGCTGCTGCGGGCAGAGTGTACGCTCCAGGGAGCTTCGGGCTCACAGGACGATGTCGATGAAGCCGTAAACGCGGTACGCCGCCGCGCCGGGGTGGATGAAATTTCCGATGTCGATCTGGACATGCTGCTCGAAGAGCGGCGCCGTGAATTTGCGGGGGAAAACCTGCGCTGGGATGACCTGGTGCGGACCGGAACCGTCCTGGATGTGATGAATGCCTTCATTGCCACGGAAGACGCTAACAACAACAAGATGCAAACCGTGACGGTGGAAGATATCATCTACCCGATTCCCCAGCAGCAGCTTGACGTCAAGCAAGGATTGTACGAGCAGAATCCCGGTTACTAAATCCTTAAGCGCTTGGTGTTAGACGATTTCTAGTCACGTTTTCGATCATGAGTACATTCTATCGTATTGCTTTCAGTTGCTGGCTGGTGTTGTCGGCCGGTTACCTGAGTGCGGAGCTACGGCTTCCCGATGTCTTCACCGACCATATGGTGTTGCAGCGGGATCAGCCGGTCCCGGTATGGGGACAGGCTGCGGCCGGGGCGACCATCACGATTCGCTTCGCGGGTCAGATCGTCCAGGCAGTGGCCGATCAGCAGGGCCACTGGAAAGCGATGCTCGAGCCAATGGAGGCCTCCGCCGAACCGAGGACCTTATCCCTCAGTGGAGATGGTACGCTTGCATTGGATGATGTACTGGTTGGCGAGGTTTGGCTGTGTACCGGCCAGTCAAATATGCAGTGGCGACTCTTGGAATCAGACGGAGGACAAGAAGCGATCGCTGCGGCAGACTACCCCGAGATCCGTCTCTTTAACGTGAGCCGCTCGGTGGCCTTTGGCCGGGAGGAAGGCAAGCTCGCTCACTGGGAGCGTTGCTCTCCCGAGACGGTGCCGGAATTTTCCGGGGTCGGGTACTTCTTCGGATTGGATCTGTACCGCCGGCTCGGTATTCCAATCGGGCTGATCAACTCATCCTACGGTGGTTCACAGGCGGAGGCCTGGACACCCCGTTCGTACCTGGCGGCCGATACGGCCCTGGCGCCCACCATTGCCCGGGAAGAAATCTGGGCTGCCGAACGACCACAGGTGCAGGCAGACTTCGACCGTGAGATCGCCGAATGGCGGACGGCCCGCAAAGCCGCGAAAGAGACGGGTGATCCCGTACCCCGCCAGCCGCGCGTTCCGGATGCCCTCCGCGATTACCGGATCGCCGGCTCCATTTACCAGAACATGATCGAACCGCTCATTCCCTTCGCTATCCGGGGCGCCCTCTGGTACCAGGGCGAATCCAACGAGGAGCGTGCCGAGCAGTACGGGGGTCTACTGACCACTATGATTCGCTCCTGGCGGGAGAAGTGGGGACAGGGAGAGTATCCTTTTGCCATCGTACAGCTACCCAACTTCCGGGCGGTAGCCGAAGAGCCGGAGGATGAGGCCTGGAGCCACTTGCGTGACCGGCAACGTCTCGTAGCGGACAGCCTTACCAATACCGGCCTGATCGTAACCATCGACGTTGGCGAAGCGGACGATATCCATCCGACGAACAAAGAGGACGTTGGCCTGCGCCTGTCACGTTGGGCGCTCGGGGAAGTTTACGACGAGGATGTAGTAGCCGGTGGCCCACGCTTCCAGCGGGCCGAGTTTACCAACGGGGAGGCCGTGCTTTACTTTGATCGGGTAGGGGAGGGGCTGACAACTATTGACGGAGGAGCCCCAGCGGAATTCGCCGTGGCGGGTAGTGATGACAAGTGGGTGTGGGCCGAGGCCGAAATTGTGGGAACGGACAGGATTGTCGTGCGTTCGGCGTCAATCGAGCGCCCCGTTGCGGTCCGCTACGCCTTCAATCGTAATCCGGCCAATCCCAACCTGACCAACGATACCGGTGTACCCGCCTCGCCCTTCCGGACCGATAATTTTGCGGGGCCGACCCACGGTCGTCGGTGACAACGACCTGACCAAGAAAAACACTATGAACTACCTCATTGGCGTACTGGTCCTGTTTTCTATAAGCGTTTCCGCTCAGGACGCTCCCCCCGGACTGATGACGGGACAGGGGGAAGCCATGCCCGAGGAGTGGATAGACCAAACGACCGGTCACCGGCTGGTGCGGCTGACGGAGGCCGAGGACACCCGCAGTTTCTATTTTCACAACGATCCTTTCCTTCCTACCGCCGACGAGCAGGGCGATCTAATGGTTTACTACGGAGAGGTGGACGGCAACTCCCAGTTGTTTACCCTAAACCTGCAGACCAGAGAGACTTCGCAGCTCACCACCAAACCCGGACGTAAGCACGGGGAAATAGTGGCTAAAAATCGCCGGGAAGTGTTCTACCAAATCCAGGACACCGTCTTCGCGACCCACGTGGACACCAAAGCAACGCGCGAGGTATTCGTCTTTCCGGAGGAATTCAAAGCCTGGATCACCACCCTGAATGCGGACGAGACCAAGCTCGCCGGCACCTGGTCGTCACCGGAAAAGGACAGCATCCTGCAGGCGTATCCGAAAAAGAGTGAATTCTTCGAACGCATCTTCGACGCCGAGATCCTTCATAAGCTATTTGTAGTGGATGTGGACGAAGGGACCCTGGGGCATATCCACTCCGAACAGACCTGGCTGGGCCACGTGCAGTTTTCTACTACTGATCCCGATATCCTCATGTTTTGCCACGAAGGTCCCTGGCACAAGGTCGACCGCATCTGGAACATCGATATCGAATCCAAGGACATCACCAAGATCCACGAGCGCACCGTCCACCGGGAGATCGCCGGCCACGAATTCTGGAGCTGGGACGGCAATAAGATCTGGTATGACTTACAGATACCACGCGGAGAAACCTTTTATCTCGCCAACTACGATACGCGCTCCGAAGAATTGAAGAAATACGCGATGGACCGTAACGAATGGTCCATTCACTTCAATATTTCGCCCGACCAAGGGGTGTTTGCCGGTGATGGGGGTGATCCCTCGCAGGTTGCTGGCGCCGAGGACGGACAGTACATCTACCTGTTCGAACCCCGGCAGGATTCACTGGTCTCCACCAAGCTCGTGAATATGCAGCACCACGATTACCAGCTGGAGCCGAACGTGCACTTCACCCCGGACCAGGAGTGGATCGTTTTCCGCGCAAATTTTGAAGGCAGCAGTCACGTCTACGCCGTAGAGATCAAACCTTTTAAATGACCGATTTGACTGCCCATATCTTTTCTCCTTTCCTCCGTAGGGCGGTGACCGTGATTATGCTCGCGTGCACCGGCTGGGGGAGTGATCTATCGGCTCAGGTGGCGCTGCCGGACTGGCCCGAAGTCACCGCCGAAACCAAAGCCTGGACCCGCTGGTGGTGGCACGGTAGTGCGGTTACGAAGCCCGGAATCACTTCCGAACTGGAAACCCTGGCCGAGGCCGGGTTCGGAGGAGTGGAGCTCACGCCCATATTTGGCGTGATCGGGGAGGAGGAACAATTTATCTCTTACTTATCGGAGGAATGGGTAGATATGCTGGTCCATACCTTAACCGAAGCCGACCGACTGGGCATGCAGGTGGACATGGCTACGGGTACCGGCTGGCCATTCGGCGGTCCCTGGGTCACCGAATCGGACGGTGCCAAGTACCTGGCTCACCAAGTCTATGAATTGGCGGAAGGGGAGACCATAACCGAGAAGATTGTCTATGAGCAGGAAGCCATAGAACGGCGAGCGAGTAGTCCGGTGCTGACGGCCTACCGGTTGGCGGAAGAAACGGGCCAGGCCTACGCTGACATCAGCGGTGAAGCCGTACGGAGTGCCATGCAGGCGGAGGAAACCGAACTGGCACCGGACTTTCTAGAAACAGAAGACCTACAGGCGCTGGCCATCGACCAGGTCCGGTTTGCGCGTACGCTGTCGCCGGTTGCGGTAATGGCCTACGGTCCGGATGGTAAAACGGAAAACCTGATCGATCAGGTCGGCGCTGATGGAACGCTGGCGTGGACGGCGCCAGCCGGTGAATGGAAGGTCGTAGCCCTTTTCGCCGGCCAGCACGGTAAAATGGTGGAGCGGGCCGCGCCCGGCGGGGAAGGCATCGTGATCGACCACTTCTCAACGCCGGCCATCGAGCATTACCTGCAAAGGTTTGACGAAGCCTTCGCGGGGGCGGATATCGGTGGACTCCGTGCCTTCTTCAACGACAGCTACGAAGTGGATGACGCCCGGGGCCAGGCCAACTGGACACCCGAATTTCTCTCCGCCTTTGAAGAAAAGCGCGGGTACGACCTGCGGGAGCAGCTGGCTGTCCTCTTTAATGAGGAGGACGAACAGCATGCGCGCGTACTGACCGACGTGCGGGAAACGTTTTCGGATCTGCTGCTGGAAACCTTCACCCAGGGCTGGGACGAGTGGGCCGATACCCAAGGAGCCGGCATCCGTAACCAGGCACACGGATCGCCTGCCGCTATCCTGGATCTGTACGCTGCCTCCGACATTCCCGAAACCGAGGGTACTCAACCGCTGCGGATCAAGTTCGCTACCTCCGCCGCTCACGTCACCGGCAAGCCCCTGGTAAGTGCCGAAGCGGGGACCTGGCTCGGCGAGCACTTTGAATCCAACTGGGCCGATCTGAAAGAGAACCTGGACCGCTACTTCGTCAACGGGGTAAATCACGTTGTCTACCACGGCAATGCCTATTCGCCGGACGAAGCTACCTATCCGGGCCGGCTGTTCTACGCCGCCTTCCACGCTAACGACCGGAACCCCATGTGGCGGGACTTAAAGGCTTTCAATGATTACGTGGCGCGTACCCAATCCCTGTTGCAGGCGGGAAAGGTGGACAACGATATTTTACTCTACTTCCCAATTCACGATCGCTACGCCACGCCCGGGCCGGAGATGCTGCAGCACTTTGACGGACACGGTGGTAATCTGGATAACTCAGCGGTAGGTAAACTGGGCGAGGACCTACTCGATCACGGCTTCGCGTTCGATTTCATTTCCGACCGGCAGTTGAAATCGCTTACCTACGCAGACGGTCTGGTTACCGGCGAGGCGACCTACCAAACCATCCTGGTACCCCGCACGGCTTACATGCCACTCGGGAGTTTGAAGAAAATACTTAGCCTGGCCGAAGCGGGAGCTACCGTGATCTTCCAGGACGGACTGCCCGAATCGGTCCCCGGGCTGCACGAATATCGAGAGCGCGAGACGGAGCTTCAGACCATCAGAGAAGACCTGCCCTGGAGGGGGTCTGCTCAGGGTCTGGGCGCGGAATACGGTGCCGGTCGCATACTCATCGCACAGGACGTGTCCACAACTCTCCATCGGGCCGGAATTTATCCGGAGTTACTGACCGAAAAAGGCCTGCACTACCAACGGCGGGACTTCGCTTCCGGAACGCTGTACTTCCTTGTAAATCCGACCACCTCGGCGACGGATGGCTGGGTGCCTTTTCGGGCGCAGGGAGAAGCCGCCGTTATCCTGGATCCCATGACCGGGAATCGGGCATTAAGCCGCATCCAGGACGGTAGTGGGGAATCCGTGAACGTTTGGCTTCATCTGCCGGCGGGTGCCGCTACTTTCGTCTGGATCAGCTCCGAGGCGGTAACCGGCGAAAAATGGGCATACTTTCAGCCCAGCGGCCCTACAGAGAACTTACCCGGCGAATGGAGCCTGGAATTTATTACCGGGGGCCCTGTAATGCCGGAGGCTACCGATCTGGACGGACCCCGGTCCTGGACTGAAATGGATGGCGACGCGTATCAGACGTTCGCGGGCACCGGCCGCTATACGGTGCGCTTTCCCCGCCCCGACGGCGATGCCGAATCGTATCTACTCGACCTGGGCGAGGTGTACGAAACCGCCAGTATCAGATTAAACGGTGACTCGCTCGCCACCCTGGTGGGGCCGACTTACGAATTGGAGATTCCCGTCGACCAGCTGCAAGACGAAAACGTGCTGTCCATAGACGTCTCCAATCGGATGATCAACCGGATCATCGATCTCGATCGCCGCCAGGTATTCTGGAAGCGCTTTTACAACACCAATTTCCCCGCCCGCCGGGGCGAGAACCGGGGCGCGATGGGTGTCTTCGATGCTTCCGAATGGGAGCCGGTACCCTCCGGGCTGGTCGGTCCGGTAACCCTGACCCCCGGCCGGTCTTTCGACAATTATTAGAAAATATAAGATTCTAATTTGCCCTGTGTAAAGCCACATACCCTCTTTCTCAGCCTCCTGCTGACCCTGGGAGGAATGACCGTTCTGCCGGCGCAGGCGGACACCGCGGCGTACTGGCACGGTATCCCCCGCGGCGTTCGCTACGCACCCGAGGGCCGTACGTTCGTGATCGAGAACGGGGAGCGCCGCTTTAACCGGGCACTGTACGGCGGCCCGAGCGGCTTCCGGGTTGAGGCCGGTGACTTACCCGAGTTTGCTCTCTACCGTCCGCGGTTGGCGGGCACGCTGCGGTTCGGAATCGTCACCGACAAGGAGAGCCGCTGGCTGATCGATGCGGATCGGGTTCGCGCGGTCTACGATCCGGGCAAAATGCGCTACGCCATCACCGACCGACTGCTAGGTACGGACTCACTCGAACTGGAAGTACTGGCCCTGCGCGATACGGACGGGATGGTGTACCGCTTCCGGGGTTCCGCAGGCGTACCGGACATGAAATTCATGCTGGCCTTCGGCGGGGCCTCGGACAAGCGGTTTAGCCGGGAGGGGGACATCGGTGCGGATCCCGAGTCGGTGTTTTACCTGACACCGGATCATGCGATCGGTAACGAGTTTGTGCTGAACGGGTCCACCTTTAGCCTGACGTACGGCAAAGCGGGCGGCGGCGCGCAGGAAGTAGGCAAACAACTACGCGGAGCCTTTCCGGAACGAAGTACCCTGTACCTGGCCGATGCTTCCCGGCAAGAAAACCCACGGGATCTGCTGTCCTCCTCCGCGGAAGATCACCCAATTATCACCGCGCTAACCGTACTCGATACCGACTGGCAGTACGGTGTGGTGGTTATGGGCGCGGATACCTCGAGCATAAATCACGATCAGCTCCCCGCGATGTTTCAGCGGGCGGATGAGCAACGACTGGAACTCGCCAACCGGGTTCGGGTGACCACCCCGGATCCGTACATCAATACCCTCGGCGGAGCCCTGGCGGTGGCGGCCGACGGTATCTGGGAGGACCCGGCTTACCACCACGGTGCGATCGCTTGGCGACAACAACTGGTTGGGTGGCGCGGTGCCTACGTAGCCGATCCGCTGGGTTGGCACGACCGGGGGCGGACCCACTTCCAGGCCTACGCCAAGTCACAGCTTACGGAGCCCCCCACCGGGCCGGTAGTACCGGACACTTCCCGAAATTTTGCCCGGCAGGTGGAGGAGATCGGTACCGCCGTCTTTACCGAAGGCTACATTTCGCGGTATCCGGGGGGAGAGCGGCTGCGCGCGCACCACTACGATATGAACCAGGTCTACATCGACGCCCTGCTCCGACACCTGGACTGGACCGGTGACCTGGAGATGGCCCGGCGGATGTGGCCCGTGATTGCGCGGCACCTCGCCTGGGAGAAACGCAATTTCGACGCCGACGGGGACGACCTCTACGATGCTTACTGCAGCATCTGGGCCAGCGATGCGGTGCAGTACAGCGGCGGCGGGGTCACGCACGCGTCCTCCTACCATTACTATGCCAATAGCCGGGCGGCCGAGCTGGCCGAACTACTAGGCCATGACCCCGCACCCTACCAACGGGAAGCCAGCCGGATCCGGGCGGCCCTGAACGAAAAACTCTGGCTCCCGCAGCGGGGCACCTTCGCCGAATACCAGGACCTGCTCGGCCTCCAACTTCTGCACACTTCCCCGGCCATCTGGACGGTCTACCACGCGGTCGACAGCGAGGTGCCCGATCCCTTTCAGGCTTACCAGCTGACTGATTACGTACAGCGGGAGATCCCGCGAATCCCTATCCGAGCGGAGGGGCTGACGGATACCAGTCTGTACACCATATCCACGACCAATTGGCTGCCCTACACGTGGTCGGTGAACAACGTAGCACTTGCCGAAGTGATGCATACCTCCCTGGCTTATTGGCAGGCCAACCGCCCGGAGGATGCCTACCGGCTGTGGAAGGGTTCCCTTATGGAAAGCATGTACTTAGGCGCCTCCCCAGGCTCTATTCAGCAGCTTTCCTTCTACGATGCCATCCGGGGCGAATTGTACCGCGACTTCGCCGATCCGATCGCCATGGTGACCCGTTCCCTGGTGGAGGGACTCTTCGGTATCCGTCCCGATATGCTCAATGGGAAGATGATCGTCGAACCGGGGTTCCCGAGCGAGTGGGCCCACGCTTACGTGTCGCTGCCGGACATCGACCTGTCATTCCGCGAGGAGGGGGCGCAGGCCCTGTACGCCCTGACTTCGAGACTGCCGGACCTGGACCAGTGGGATCTCCGAATCGCACCCAAGCGAGCCATTGAATCGGTCCGGTTAAACGGTGAACCGGTGGCGTATACATTTCAGGCCGATGCGGTCGGGAAACCCAAAATTCAGATCACGGCCCCGGTGGGGTCTGCGGATACCCTGGAGATTCAGTACGGAACGGCCGAGTGGCAGTCCATGGAGCACCCCACTGACCTGGTGAACGGTACGGGCTACGAATGGCGGCAGGCGGGGCTTTCCCTGCTGGAAATTAACGATCCGCAGGGGATATGGGACGCCGTGGATATTTCGAACGACCGACTCCGGGGGACTACCT
>JBASAV010000702.1:0-3879 GCA_049650785.1 Lewinella sp.
GGAAAATGGTGTCAATCTGCGTGCCGCAGTCGGTGCTCATAAAGGCGAGCAGCGCCTCTTCTTTTCCGGCAACGACGCGCAGCTTACCCTTCTGAGGGTTGAGGTTTTCACCGGTGGCCATGGAGCGGAGGTAGAAGCGGGTATTCGGTACGGGCGTCTCGAATTGGATAGTAATGGTATCGCCCGCACAGGGAAGTTCCGGCTTCGCGGTGAGCGTATAGGTAAAGGGAGCATTCTCCAGTACGACGATCTCTTCGACGTGCTCGACGCAGCTTTCGGTGACGGTAACGGCGTAGGTCCCCGGCTCCGTAACGGTGAGGTGCGATTCCGTGCTACCGTCTGCCCACCGGTAAGTGGCACCGGTGAAGCGGCGGGCGCTGATGCGGGCTTCTTCCAGATCGTTGCACAGGGCGATGGTGTCGACGAAGTGGTTGGTGACGATCGGCCGCTGAATGTGCACGGCCTGGGTGAGCGCACAGCCTGCGGCCGTAGTGACGCGCAGTACATAGCTACCGTCTACGGCGGGACCGCCCCGGAGGGTAAGTACGCGGGAGGTGGCGGCGGAAATGGCGACCCCGTTGCGGTACCACTGGTAGGTGGCACCGATGTGGTCCTGGCCCGTCAGCACGATAGTTTCGTCGCATACGGTAAGTCCGTCAACGCTGACCGCGCCGGCGGCAAATTCCGTGAAGGCCGCGGTTTCGTTGAGGATCAGGTCGTCGATGAAGTAGTAGTTGCGGTAGTTACCGTTGTTATCGCGACCGTTGTCGGGCGCGCAGGAGCCACCGATCGCGAAGCCGGCGTAGGAAGCGCTCGGTACGAAATCAAGTTCGGCACCGGTCCAGCGGCCCGGTTGGCCAGTGACGGTTATGTTGCCGATCAGTTCATAGCCTTCGGCTCCGGCGGTTTCCGGACAGTCGTAATAGGGGCCGAAGTTGAGCTGATGCGATTCCCGTACCCCGTATACGCTGAGCTCCACGGAGGAGGGGGAAGCCACGCTTACCTCCACTCCTTCTTCGGAGGCGATCTGCGGCTCCATGAAGCCCAGGGAAAAGGACAGTCGGTAGTCCTTTCCCGCTGCCAGACGTTGCCCGTCGATCAGGTTAGCCGCGAGGTATTCCCGATAACGCTCGGCCACGGAACCGTCGCCGTTGAGGAACTGACTGTTCGGAGTGTCCCGGACACCCACCCAGAATCCGGCCACGCCGGTACCGCTGGGTAGCGGCTGGGGCAGTTTGGCGGGGAAGTAGGGGCCGGCACTGGTGAAGGTGAAGGCATTCCAGCTATCGGTGGTGCCCATGGATACGCGTTGCCAACCGGTCAGGCAGTTAGCCTGGTTGACGGCGTCGGGTCGTCCGCCGGGTTGCTCCGAGGTACAGCCAATTTGCCTGTCGTTGAATTCTTCAAGGGAAGGATTAGGGAGCAGGGATGTTAAAGTAGATGGAAGAGCGCAGCTACAATCCGCTTTATCGTTTAAGTCAACCAAGCCGTCTGCATCATCGTCGATGCCATTAGCACAGTCTTCTTGGGAAAATAAAGGGTAACCAACTAATAAGAAGGTTAGTAGCAACGCCCACGTCCTCATAAGGAGGACAAGCTGGGCGGTTGTCACAGTGTCGTGTTTAATTCAAATGTGTCGTAAAGCGAAGTAAAGATAAATATATCTTCTACTTATGCACAATAAACACGAATCTTAACACGATGTTCGCGGGGGTTTAACGTTTGTTCCCCGCCGAGTACCAACCACCCGGTTACGCTACCGGGTTACCGCATCAGCAATACCGTCCCCCGAATAGGCTGAGTTTGTCCACTACGTAGTCTCACCATTCCGGTGTAGATGTAAGAGCCCGGATCGAGGGGTTCCCCTCCGCGCGTACCATCCCATTCCACGTCCCGTGCTTCCGAAACGAATACCTGTCCGCCCCACCGGTCAAAGACCTGGAAATTTTCAATGCGGGTCACGCCTACGTTCGAATAAACGGCGAATACGTCGTTAACGCCATCGCCGTTGGGACTGAAAGCCGTCGGGATGAATAGATTGACGGTATTGACTACACGCACGGAGATGTCGTCGGAGTACAGACAGCCGTCCGGCATCCGCAGCGAGGCACTCACCGTTCCCGAAGATTCGGGTTCGGTGGTAGCGATCAGGTCGAAGAAGTCAGCATCGGGGGTAACGTGGCCGGCCGTAAAGTTCCAGTTGATCACGCCTTCGCCCGCTAGGGCGCCGGTGGTTTCCGCCTGCAGGGTAACCGTTTCTCCCAGGTCGACAACCAGATCTTCACCAAGATCCAGGGTAACCGGAGCAGGGTACTCCAAACTGATCGGTAGCACGTCGGTGCGACAGTCCAGTGCATCCCGGACTTCCAGGCGGTAGGCTTCTTCGGTGAGGTCAGTGAATATGGGAGAGGATTGCTCTCCGCTATCAATCAGGTTATAAGTGTAGGGTCCGGTACCACCCTGCACGGCTACCTCCAACTGACCGGTCTGCTCGGGAAAACACCCGGCTACGGATTCGGTCGTCGTGACCGTCATGGCCTCGGGTCCATCGATCGTGAAGCTTGCCTCGGTGAGGCAGTCGCCGGCGTCCATCACCTTAGTGAAGTACGTACCCTTGGATAGTTTAGTTAGGTCGGTGGACGCGCTCGGCAGGGGTGGGTTATCCGCGGCCGTACGCCACTCGATCCGGTAGGGGGGCGTACCGCCGGAGGGAAAAGCGCTCACCGTACCGTCGTCCCCGCAACTGACGTCGGTGGGGAACAGATCTACCGTAAATTTCTTGTCGCTGACTTTGTAATCGAACTGAGTGTCACACCTGTCCTCACCGGAAACGGTGACGGAGTACTGACCGGCACGCTTGACAACTACCTCGCTCGTGTGGCCAGCTAACGACTTCTGCGCCGAGTCCGACCAGTTGAAGGAGGAAACCGTTCCCTCGGTGACTTGCAAAGAAATCATGCCCTCAGCCCCCTGGCAATTCACGTCGGTGATCGCGGCCTCGGCTTTGAAGGGTTCGTAGGCGGGGACCGTGATCATGTCGGTGTACATGCCGCAGGGGGCAAACAGCATCGCCGTAACAGACGATGTTTCACCCGCCACGACCCGCAGGGGTTCGCTGCTGTTTTGGTATAGGAATCCGCCGTTGTCGGGCATGTACATCACCCCATCGGTATACCAATCCGTTTCAACGGTAATGTCGACCGTATCCCCTACGCAGGGCTTTTCCGGTGTCATGCGATAACGGTAGGAGAAAGCATCCCCGTCGACGGCCGTAATGTGCTCCACCCGCTCTTGGCAATTCACGGAAACGGTGACGGAATACGTGCCGGGCTCGGTGATATTGATGGAACTCTTCGTGGTCCCGTCCGACCAGTTGAACTGGGCGCCGCGCATCTGGGTGGCGTAAAGACGGACCTTACTGTTTTCGGAGCAGAGGGCCACGGAATCGGGGAATTGCTCCGGGATAACGGGGCGCTGGATGCGTACCGGATCCGAAGTCGAGCAACCGCGGGCGTAGGTGGCCCGCAACCGATAGTTACCTTCTTTACCGGTTTGCTCGTTAAGGGTTAGCGTATGGTGGTTGGCGCCGGCAATAGCTACGCCGTTGCGGTACCACTGATAGGCTGCTTCGGGGGAAAAGTGGCCGGTCAGCAGAATTTCGTCATCACAGATATTCTCCCCCTCCACCCGGATAGGACCGGCGGCGGGTGGCTGAAAAAGGGAGGTCCGGTTAAGGATCAGGTTGTCGATGAAGTAATAGTTACGGTAGTATTTGCTGTCTTCCCGCTTCAGGTCGGAACCACAGGACCCACCGATGGCGAAGGCGGCGTAGTCGTTGGTAGACGTGAACGCTACGGTAGATTCCGTCCAGTTTCCGCC
>JBASAV010000703.1:0-6502 GCA_049650785.1 Lewinella sp.
GCATGTACTGCCGGCATTGGTCCAGTTCGGCGTAGATATTGGTGGGATAAAGCTCGGGGGTGGCGCCGATCTTGCTAAACCGGTTGGCGACCATTTCGAGCCGCTTTACATCTTTATTGAGTTCACCGGACACTTCCATCAGTTCCGGGTTGTCCGGGTAGCTGATGTTAAGGTGTTCTATCCAGCCCATAATGGCGCTGATTGGCGTGCCCAGTTGATGGGCGGTCTCTTTGGCCATACCTACCCAAACGCGGTTTTGCTCCGCCCGCCTGGCCTGGTTGATTCCGAAGATACCCACCACGAGAAAGGTGCCGATTAGCGCGAGCTGGATGTATGGAAACAGCCGGAGTTTCTGGATGAGGGTACTGGTGCCGAAGTACATGAGACCACCGTAGGGCATTTCAACCGGTGGTTTACCATTTTCCTTCAGGTCGGCCAGTTGTTCCAGAATGTAGGTCGTATCTGCCTCCCGGCCGCCCCAGTTGATAGCCTCTACGTAACCGCCTCCCTGGAGGGCCCAGATGGCGGGAACGGTCGTATTGTTGCCGATGATCTCCCCCTGGACGCTGAAATCAGCCTCCACGCTACCCACCTCGAAGTTATTAATGTCCCGCACCGAAGCCTCAAAAAAGCGGACGTAATTCTCTTCGATGACCGAAAGCTGATTCGCCAGCCGGTTGGTGTACCACACGGACGCAACTACGATAATCAGTCCGATTACCGAAAGATAGATGGGCCAACGGGAGGAGGTCGGGAGGGTCATGATCGGGCGGGATTCGCCGGCGCGGTAAGGGAATGCCTGGCCGTCGTAAACGCATAGCCTGGGTCAAAAGATATTTTGCTAGTGCGCTTCTACCTTCAGACCAAGATCCTTTAACGCCCGCCGGCTCGCCTGCTGTTCGGCACTCTTCTTATTGAAGTCTTCTCCGACGGCCATCCGCTGACCGTTGATCATAACCGCTACGCGGAAACGATCGCGTTTGTCCTGCTTAAAGCGCTTGAGGATTTCGTAGTCCACCTTCTGCCCGTTTTTCTGGCAGTGCTCGAGCAATTGGCTTTTGTAGTTGTCGTCGTAGGTCTCCAGGGTGTCGATGTCCACGTAATCGCGAAGCATGCGTTGGACAACGAAGTGCATCGTACCGACATATCCCTGCTCGACGTAGACCGCTCCCACCAGGGCTTCAACCGCGTTACCCAGCATGGAGCGGGCGATGCGGGTGTTGTTATAGGTACTCAGAAGCTCATCCAGGCCCATATCGTAGCCGATGTTGTTGAGGCTCTTGCGTTTAACGATCTTCGACCGCATCTTGGTGAGGAATCCTTCGTCCGCCGTGGGATACTTCTTGTAAAGGTATTCCGCGACGATGGTGCCAAGTACGGCATCGCCCAGGTACTCGAGCCGCTCGTTATTCTGACCGCCGTAGGGATTTTTGGCGTTCTGGTCGTTACTGCTCTTGTGCGCAAAAGCCAGTTTGAATACATTTAAGTAGGCCGGTGTGAAACCCAGCAACCGGCGTAACCGTCTGACCAGTTCCTTCTCCGGCGAAAAGAAACGGTTATATAATCTTCTAACTGCTTTTATCACTACAGGCGATGGTATGGCGTTGCGGAGCGCGATTTTAATAAATCACTTTACTCTCTATAACGCTTAAAGATAGTGGCGGAGTTGTGTCCACCAAAACCGAAAGTGTTGCTAATTGCCACGTCCACCTGCCGTTCAACGGCCTTGTTAAAGGTCAGCTGAAGCTTATCGTCGATTTCCGGATCGTCGGTCACGTGGTTTATCGTGGGTGGAATGAAATTATGGTTGATGGCCAGAATACAGGCAATTGCCTCGATCGCGGCGGCGGCCCCGAGCAGGTGCCCGGTCATGGACTTGGTGGAACTGATGTTTGCAGCGTATACCGCGTCGCCAAAGGCCAGTTTGATGGCTTTAAGTTCGGCCGTATCCCCAATCGGGGTAGAGGTACCGTGGGTATTTATGTAATCTACATCCTCGGGCTGCAAACCGGCATCCTTCAGGGCGTTGATCATGGCCATTTTGGCTCCCGCTCCTTCCGGATGCGGTGCCGAAATGTGGTAGGCATCCGAGCTGGCGGCATATCCGCCAATTTCTCCGAGGATTGTGGCTCCGCGCGCCTTGGCGTGCTCGAGACTCTCCAGGATTATGGCTCCCGCTCCTTCACCAAGGACGAATCCATCGCGATCGGCGTCGTAGGGGCGCGAGGCCGTTGCCGGATCGTCGTTACGCGTGCTCAGGGCCTTCATACTATTGAAGCCACCAATAGCTACTTTACTGATGACGGCTTCTGATCCACCCGTAACCATCACATCGGCGCGGCCGAGGCGAATGTCGTCTGAGGCGGCGGCCAGCGCATGCCCACCGGAAGCACAGGCGCTTACGGTAGCGTAGCTGGGTCCCCGGAGGTTATAGCGCATGCTGATGTGCCCGGCGCCCATATTGGCGATCATACGGGGAATCATGAAGGGATTGTACCGGGGTGTCCCGTCGCCACCGTCGAATATTTCTATTTGCTCCTCCAGCGAACGGAGGCCACCAATACCGCTGGCCCAGATACAGCCGGCACGGTCCGGGTCGACGGAGTCGATTGTTTTACCATCTTCCCCGAGCAGGCCAGCCATTTGAAGGGCTTCGTCCGCCGAATAAAGGGCCATGAGGGTATACCGATCCTGGCGGCGCGCTTCGCGCTTGTCTACCCGGGTGGTGGGATCCCAATCCTTCACTTCACAGGCAAACTGGGTCTTGAATTTTCCGGCGTCGAAATGGGTGATGGGTCCGGCCCCGCTACGGCCTTGCCGTAACCCTTCCAGATATTCGCTGGTGGAATTACCGATGGCGGTCAGGGCGCCGATACCGGTGATAACTACTCTTTTCATGATGACTGAGTCGGTAAAATGACAACCGCCGCCCGTTACCCGGCAGGGTAAACGGGCGGCGGCAGGAACGCAGGGAAAAAGACGTTACTTGTCCACGCTGCTTTCCAGGTAGGTGATTGCCTGGCCGACGGTCTGGATGTTCTCCGCCTGCTCGTCCGGGATGCTGATGTCGAATTCTTTTTCAAACTCCATGATGAGTTCAACGGTGTCGAGCGAATCGGCACCGAGGTCATTCTGGAAACTCGCGTCGCGCGTTACCTCTGATTCGTCAACGCCGAGCTTGTCAACGATGATCTGCTTAACTTTCTCTTCAATACTTGCCATGATAGAATGGTGGCTTTTGTGATTAAATGCGGCCGCAAAGAAAGCCCGAAAGGTTTACTTGCGCAAGTTCAGCGACAATCGGCGCCTCGCCCGGCGGCAAGGTAACACTCCTGGGACCAACGCAGCACCAAAGCGGACGGCTAGTTATTAAAAGCGGGCGCCCACCGTATATAGTACCCGCCCCTCCTGGTGTTCACCCACTGCGAAGGTGTCCGTAAAGGTCCGGAAATAGTGTACCCCAACGGTAAACCAGTCGAGGTACAATCGCACCCCACCGCGTCCACTCCAGGATATAGGATCATTCCCTTCCGGGCCGTCACCAAAAGTAAAGCCGGGTACCACGGCCAGCGACGGTACCAGATTGATATCCCAATCGGGCGCAATCACCCGGTACGCCAAGCCTAACGGCACCTGGAGCCGGTGCTGACTGAAGGTTTCGGCCGTACTACTTTCATACCGCCCGGGCCGGAACAAGACCCCCGCGCTCGGCGCCAGTTGCCCCGCTCCGAAGAGTACGTCCAGGCCAACGGCGAAACGCTGTGCGTCGTACACATCTACCCCGTCCGTCGGGCCAATGAGGGTTAGTTGATTGTCACCGGAAAAAAGTCCGACGTACGGATTGACCTCTAGCTGCCCGACCAACCGGGTGGCAAGGAGTAAGAAGGCAAAACAGAGGCTAGATCGGTATAGTGGCATGCCTTTGAAACGATTGAGGGGGGAGGATGTGAATAAACCGGACTACTTTCGCGCAAATTCTCTGTCTGGCATACTAAATGCCCGGTGTTGGCGTGAAATAAGGCCCGCTACCCCGGCGTTATGGTTGCCTTGAACCTCATTAGGTGTAGTCAACTGCTACCCCATGCATGTGAACCTTAGTCAAACTATGCAACAACTCTTCTCTAAACTTTTCGCCGTGCTACTGCTCGGCGCTCTATCCCATGCGGCGCAGGCACAGGTCGGCGCCTGTATGACCGACGGTGAAAGAAACTTTGCCGTCGGCACCGGTGGCCCCTGTGTAAATACCGTGGTCTCCGCTGTTCCCTTTCTGCGCATTACGCCCGACGCGCGCGGCGCGGCCATGGGCGACGCCGGCGTAGCGCTTAGCCCCGATGCCAACGCGATGCATTACAACGCCAGCCGCCTGGCCTTTACCGAGCAGGAAACGGCACTAAGTGCCACCTACACGCCCTGGCTGCAGGCACTCGGCCTGAACGATGTCTACCTGGCTTACCTGTCGGGCTTCAAGCGGTTGGATGAGAATCAGACAGTCGCCGCCAGTCTGCGTTACTTCAGTTTGGGCGACATCCTGTATACCGACCTCAACGGAGAGAGCCTGGGTATGGGCAAGCCCAATGAGTTCGAGTTTGCCGCGGCCTACGCTCGTCGACTGACCCCCAACCTGGGTCTGTCCATCTCGGCTAAGTACATAAACTCCAACCTGGCTGCCGGTCAGCAGGTGAACGGTCAGGTCATCGAGGCCGGGCAGGCTATCGCCGCCGATCTGGGCGTCAGCTACCGCAGCGATCCCATCGGACCCAGTGGTAACGTGCTCGCCGTGGGTGGAGCCATCACAAATATCGGTAGCAAGATCTCCTACACCCTGGATACGATCCGCGACTTCCTGCCCGCCAATCTGGGTATCGGCGCGGCCTATACGATGAACCTGGACCAGTACAACCAGATCACCTTCACCGCCGAAACCAATAAGCTGCTGGTGCCTACCCCCTGTCCGGTGGGCGTAACCAACTGTACCCGCACACAGAACGAAATCGACGACCTGTCCCCCATTTCCGGTATTCTGACCAGCTTCGGCGATGCTCCCGAAGGCTTCGGCGAAGAACTCCGCGAATTCACGTGGACCGTGGGTGCGGAGTATTGGTACGCGCAACAGTTTGCGGTGCGGGCCGGTTATTTCCACGAAGACGGGACCAAAGGTGGACGACGCTACCTCACGGCCGGATTGGGCCTGAAGTACAACATCTTCGGTATCAACCTCAGCTACCTGGTGCCCACCAGCAACCAGCGTAACCCGCTGGACAACACGCTTCGCTTCAGTCTGCTGTTTGATTTCGGAGCAGAAAACGACAATTAAAAAAATAACCCTGATATCCAGTGGGTACCCCACATTCATGGGGTTGCAGGGAAACTTTTTTTACCAGTAAGCAATATTTCTGCCCGTTGAGGCGTATATTGCATCAGATTACCGGCAAATCGCCGAAACCAAGATTTTTTATAACTGGGGTTTAGTTCAGGAAAGGTGTGGCACTTGTGCCACGCCTTTCTCTTTTCAAGCAGGCTGGGTAGGCGTTTCCGCTTCCAACGATTATTTTGCCGCTACGTAACGCCCATGCCGCAGCTTCTGCCCTTCCCACGCTATTATCACCCCCCTCCGGGAATTACCGAGCACTTACCCACCACTAGAAACGGAATTCGCCAGCTCAGCCCGTTTCCCTTTGTGCCGACGGACGGACCTCACCTCCCCGTATTATCCGTGCGCAACGGCGATAGTGGACGAACGGTAACCGCGATTTGCGGTCTGCTACCGGCCACAGCCTTCCACGACGGGTCCGTGCTGCCCCACGAACGCACCCTGAGCGCCCGCCTGGAACGACAACGACGATTAGTCACTACAGATCGGGGCGCGTTGGGGAAGCCCGTGCTACTAACTGTGCCTACCCTGGCCCAGCTAAAACCGGCAAAACCCAGAGAAGGCGATGACCAGCAAGTCATCTTCTACGGGGCGAATCACCTGTACCGACTCTCCCCGTCGCCGGCAACTTCCGAGCCGGTTTCCCTGCCGGGACCAATGGTGATCGCCGATGGTCACCACCGGGCCTACACCCACGCTGCGTTGGCCGCTGACGGAGAAGCAGGGTTTCAGTACATCCCCGTAGTGGTGGCCGGCGCCGACGAACTGACGATCGGCACCTTCCTGCGCCTGATAGACGGGAAAGAGAAAAACGCCGAACAAATTTTATCCGGATTAAGTCGGCATTTCGAATGTACGCCGCTTCGGAAGGCCATACCCGTGGCGACCGGCGGGGAATGGCTCTGTAGCTACCAGGACAAACACTACCACCTGCGGCGGCTCGATACCGCCGTCACGGAGACCGATCCCGGATGGCTTAATCAGATTGTTTTGCCCGACGTATTCGGTATTACGGACACCCGTAGTGATCCCCGGATTGAGTCCGTCGACCCCCCACCGCTCGTCAATGGAGAAGTATACTTCGACCCGGCACACCACGACCGGGTAAAACTGTTGGGCAAACCCATGACC
>JBASAV010000704.1:0-3234 GCA_049650785.1 Lewinella sp.
GGAATAGCCTGTTCATCAACCAGCAAGACGGAACCTTCCGCGAGGCAGCCGCTGCGTATGGCCTGGATGACAATGGTTATTCTACCCACGCCGCTTTTTTCGATTACGACCTCGACGGGGACCTCGATGTCTACTTGCTGAATAACAGTTTCATTCCCGTAAATACCCTCAACCTGAGCAGCCAGCGCGAGCGCTACGCCGACGATTGGAATGTGCAGCCTTTTCTACGGGGTGGGGGAGACCGGCTGATGCGAAATGATGGCGGCTCGTTTACCGATGTCAGCGCCGAGGCAGGTATCTACGGTAGCCTCATTGGTTTCGGTTTGGGCATTACGGTAGGTGATGTGAACGGCGATTATTATCCCGATCTGTACGTGTCCAATGATTTTTTTGAGCGCGATTACCTCTACATCAATCAGGGAGACGGAACCTTCAAGGAGGAGGTCGAGCATTACATGCGCCACCTGAGCCTGGCCAGTATGGGGGCGGACATGGCCGACATCAACAATGACGGCTATCCCGAACTCTTTGCTACCGAGATGTTGCCGGAGTCTGATTACCGGCGCAAGACAACCGTGCAGTTCGAGAACCTCACCAGCTACGAACTCAAACAGCAGCGCGGCTTTTACCACCAGTATATGCACAATACGCTGCAGTTAAATAACGCCGATGGTACGTTCAGTGAGATCGCGCAGTACGCCGGCGTGGAGGCTACGGACTGGAGCTGGGGTGCCCTCCTGTTCGACGTCGATCAGGATGGATGGCGCGATATCTTCGTCAGCAACGGTATTTATCACAACCTGACGAGTCAGGACTTTATAGACTTCTTCGCCGACGACATTGTCCGTAAAATGGCGCTTACCGGTAAGAAAGAGGAGGTCGACAAGATTATCGATCAGATGCCCTCCGAGCCTCTACCCAATAAACTTTATCGTAACAAAGGTGATTTGTCATTCACTGATGTATCTGCCGAGTGGGGAATAGGTGAGGCATCATTTTCCAACGGGGCCGCTTACGGTGATCTTGACGGCGACGGTGATCTGGATCTTGTTGTCAACAACGTGAATCAACCCGTCTTCGTACTCGAGAATCGAGCCTCCGAGCTTACGGATAACCACCACCTTACGGTACACCTAAGAGGGGTACCCCGCAGTAATACGATGGCCATCGGAGCAACCGTGAGTGTCCATCAGGGCGATCTGGTGTACACGAGCACCGTCATGCCAAGCCGCGGATTCCAGTCCAGCGTCGACTACCCCCAGCACATCGGTATCGGAAGCTCGCCGGAAGTAGATTCAGTCGTCATCGTGTGGCCGGATCGCACCCTCACCTCGCTCGACAGTATCGATACCAGTGCGCCGCTATCGGTGGCGTATGTAGAATCGGACAGACGATCCCTGCCGCACCAGATGAAAGGAGAGGCGATCCGGCAACAAGGGCCTGTAGCTATGCTGGAGCAGGTCGAACATAGCCTTTCCGCGCACGTCGAAGATGACTACCTCGACTTGCTGAACGAGGGGCTTGTCATCCGTACGCTAAGCCGCGAGGGTCCATTGGCGGCAGTGGGAGACCTCAACGGAGACGCCCTGGATGACCTCTACATCGGCGGTGCCCGTAATCAGTCCGGGCAGGTCTATCTTCAGCAAGGAGGCCGATTCGTCCGCTCCGAGCAGTCTGCGCTCGAACAGGTAAGCCAAACGGAAGATTCGGGAGTCGCCCTATTCGATGCCGACGGGGACGGAGACCTGGATATGTACGTAGGGTCAGCGGGAAATGCCGCCCGCGCTAATTCTCCGATGCTGACCGATAAACTTTTCTTCAACGATGGTCGGGGGACTTTCTCGCTCCGTAGCGGTAGCTTACCCCGAATCGGCGTCAATACCTCCGTCGTAGTACCGATCGATTTCGACGGCGATGGCGACCTGGACCTCTTCGTTGGGACCCGCAGCATGCCCGGCAACTACGGCGTTCCCGTCCCGAGTTTTCTGCTGGAGAATAATGGAGACGGACGCTTCCGCGACATCACCCGCTCTGTCGCACCGCAACTGGCTACCCTCGGGATGGTGACTGATGCCACCCTGGAGTCGGGTAGCGATCAAGCGTCAAACACGCTGACGGTCGTAAGCGAGTGGGGTGCCCCGCGGCAGTTCCGGATTGGGGGCGGTCAGGTATCCGAACTCGCGTCGAATCTAAGCGAGTACCCGGGCTGGTGGTACGCGGTCGAACAGGCAGATATGGATGGCGATGGTGACCTGGACCTTATCTTGGGGAATCGAGGCGAGAACTTTTATTTCTCCGCGGATACCGCTAATCCCGCCAAACTCTACGTCGCTGATTTCGATGGCAATGGTACCGTCGAGAAGATCATTACCCAAACGCTGGAGGGCCGCGATATGCCACTGGCAATGAAGCGGGATCTTACAGCCCAGTTGGCCGGACTCCGCAAAGAAAATCTTCGACATACGGATTATGCCCAACGATCGATCAATGAGCTTTTTTCTGCGGATGTACTCAACAAAGCTATCGTACTGGAGGCCAGTTATTTCAAATCGGCTATTGCCTTCCGGGAGGCTGATGGCCGATACCGCCTGGAGCCTCTGCCAAATCGGACGCAGCTGTCCAGCGTCTCCGCTATTCGCGCGGTAGACTTGAACGGCGACGGAGCGCAGGATTTGGTGCTTGGTGGAAACTTGAGTGGTTTTTTACCCCAATATTCCCAGTTAGATGCCAGCTACGGGCAGGTGCTGATCAATCTGGGAGACGGCACCCTTGATGTGTTGTCTGCCACCGAATCCGGTCTGCAAATTGTAGGCGATATGAAAGATATTCAGGTAATAAGTGTAGGTGATGACCGGCTTTTATTGATCACTATTAATGATGAGACTCCCCGTATGTATCGTCTGCCGTTCGTAGTGCAATAGTCCTTTGTGTCCGTACCCCACCGCATATGTCCAACCTACCTGCATTTCGCACCAGCGGCGATGGTCATCTTACTGCTTTTACTTTCGTGTGAGCCTAACCCCGGGGAGCAAATGGAATCCGCCGGATTCGAACTCCTTGAAGCGGATAGGACTGGCCTGCATTGCACAAACAGTCCCCAGCTCTCCGAGGACCTTAACGTCTTCAACTACATGTATTTCTACAACGGCGGGGGATTGGCCGCCGGGGATTTTAACAAGGACGGATTGCCGGACCTCTACTTCACGGCCAACCGGGACGACAATGCCCTTTATC
>JBASAV010000705.1:0-4805 GCA_049650785.1 Lewinella sp.
GTAGAAACCACCCTGGGTGTGGCTGCCCGCCACGTCAGCATGGATGCGCCCTTCGTAGAAGGCGAGGACAACAGCCTGCTCGACGTACTGGCCAACACCGCTACCCCCGGTACCGACTCCGCGCTCGAATACAAGGAATCCCTGCGCCGGGAGATCGACCGTAGTCTCGGAACGCTTACCGAACGGCAGTGTGACGTGATCAAACTGTACTACGGTATTGGCGTGGAGCACCCTATGAGTCTGGAAGACATCGGGGAGAAGTTCGGCCTAACCCGCGAACGCGTCCGTCAGATCAAGGATAAGGCAATCAATAAATTGCGCGGGGCTAACCGCAGCAAGTTGCTCAAGAATTACTTAGGGAATTAATTAGTCTTCAGTTCTTTAGTCTTTTAGTAGGGCCTCTCCGATGAATCGGGGAGGCCCTATTACATTTGTGGCATGACAGGACAGCGTAGAAAGCGTACGATGGCGGAGTTGCAACGGATGTCGCCGCGGGACTTCTCCGCCGCGGAGAAATTACCATTCGGCCTGATCCTGGATGATATTCGCTCGGCCAACAACGTGGGCAGCCTCTTCCGTACGGCCGATGGCTTCGCACTCGGCCACATCTACCTCTGCGGCATCACCGCTACCCCACCCCACCGCGACATTTTGAAGACGGCTTTGGGCGCTACGGCTACCGTTTCCTGGTCGTACCACGAAGACTGCGTGGATTTAGTAACTGAATTAGTGGGCGGCGGAGCGCAGGTGCAATGCCTGGAGCAGACCCACGCCAGTACGTCCCTCCAACAATTTAGAATACCCGACTCCCTTCCCCTTTATCTGGTCGTAGGTAACGAGGTTAAAGGGGTAAGCCAAAAGGTCATAGACGCGGCAACCGGCACGATCGAGATAGAGCAATACGGCACGAAGCATAGCCTGAACGTGGCCGTTAGTGCGGGAATGGCGGTCTGGGAGATCAATCGGCAGATTCGCGGGGTTGTTGGGTAGTCTTTTAATTCTTTAGCCTTTTAGTCGAAGGCTTTGTCCTGCGAATGGCTGACTAAAAGCTGAATCCACACAACACACCAACCTGTTCGCTTCGGAGGGTCGGAAAATGAAGGCTTCGTAGGTCCTGCTGATCGGGAGGGACCGGTCTGACCGTATTGGATGTGGATCTGCCATAGGTGAGTTCTAGGTACCAAATATGGCGCTCCTGCTCCTTGATCACGAAACCGATACCGGTGTTTACGAAATTAGTCACGGGGGACTCCAGGATAGCGTCCGGCATGAGGGCAGGTTCTGGATTGTTCTCCAGGACTCGATTGTTGCTGTTGGACGAAACTACCGGAATAAGCCAGGAAGTACCTACCTGGAGGTAGATGGCACCCGGGCCGACGCTAATCACTTCTGCGCGCAGTTCGAGCGGTATCTCAAGATGTAGGTCGGAGTATTCCAGCCGGTTATACCAGGTGATAGCATCGGGTCTGCCGGGCATAAAGTTCTCCCGAATGTACCGGTCGTAGGTACTTGCCAGCCGAAACTTCCGGGTTCCGATACCGATACCGGCACCACCACTCAACCAGGAAGTGACGTACTTCCTCGCTATCAATCGGACGGATTGCTTCGACTGGTATTCCGCCGTCGTGTATTCGGTTCCGGTCCTTATGTCTGCTGAATTGATTGCCGCCTGTACTTCCCCGAACAACCAGGGGGCTGCAGGTGAGGACGCGGGGTTCAGCGATTGGGCCACTATGGATGTTCCGCACAGCAGAAAAACGAGGAGTAAGAGATTAGGACGCATAATCGGGGTTTCAGGTCATTGAAGTTAGGTTACCTCGACGTCTCCCGGTGTAATGTAGCCGTGCTTTAAATGAAGTTTAACGGCGGGTTTAAACACTCGTAGGCGCTGGATCGCCTAATCATGGAAATCGGAATTAACCGCGTGTGTACGAGCCGAGCAAAAGGGTACAAGCCGGTCAGCGACAACTCAATGCGACCCAACACCGCAACACGGTTCAGGCATACCGGGATAATGAACCGAGGCGAAGTATCTTTCCCTCCTAATCCACTTACGCTGCTATGCAACCCTTCCACCTTGCCGCCCCCGTTGACGACCTCGAAGCCGCCCGCCATTTTTACGGTACCGTCCTAGGATGTCCGGAAGGGCGTACCGATACCGAGTGGATCGATTTCGATCTCTTCGGTCATCAGCTCGTCGCCCACTTGGCTCCTAAAAAAGAACAGCCGGATCATCGGAACGAGGTGGATGGCAAACACGTACCCGTGCCCCACTATGGCGTCGTGCTCGAATGGGATCAGTTTGAATCCTTCGCCGAGCGGCTGCGCGGCCACGGGGTGAAGTTCGAAATCGAGCCCTACGTCCGCTTCGTGGGGCTGCCCGGTGAACAGTACACCATGTTCTTCTACGATCCGGCGGGGAACGCGCTGGAATTTAAAGCCTTTAAAGATATATCTCGTCTGTTCGCCAAGCAGCTGAATGGCTAAACGAAGGTGAAATTGGCAGGGTGGCCGGTGTACCGTAATTTCAGGGGGACCTACTGCCCGCTACAAAGATGACCTGGTTACGCAACGCCTGCTATTCGTTCTTGACGCTTCTGTTACTACCCTTTCCCTTCGTGGTAGGCGATCTGCTTAGCGGAGTCCGATCGTATTACAATCAGCTTTACGAGCCGCTGGTCAACCTGGTCGGTCGCTACCTCCTTGGTGTTGGCCCCGTAATACGTTACGTGGATAACGGCAGCGGAGACGGTCTGTACAACTGGGTCTACTACCTTACCGTGCTACTGCTGGCTGCAGTGGTAGGCACCGTAATCACGCTTGTCTGGAAGGACCGCCCCCGCCGATCCGCCTGGCCAAGGTGGGTCCTTTTCCTGGTGGCTATTTCCCTGTCCTACTACATGCTGATTTACGGCTTCGCCAAGGTATTTCGTATGCAGTTCGTCGATCCTCCGCTGATGACCTACTACGAGACTTACGGACGATCCTCTCCCATGCACCTTCTGTGGACCTTTATGGGCTACTCCCGACCGTATGTCCTGTTTACCGGTCTGCTCGAAGTACTGGCCGGTCTATTACTCCTGCCCCGCCGCACGCGAACGGCCGGCGCGCTTTTTGCACTGGGCATTATGACCCACGTGTTCATGCTGAATGTAAGCTATGACGTGCCCGTCAAGCTATTGAGTGCCCAGTTGATCTTACTCTCCGCGGTTATCATTTGGTCCGATCGGACCCGCCTGTGGCGGTTTATATCGAATCAGTCGGTTGCCCCTCATCCGTCCCGTGGCCCCCTGAGTTCAACGAAAGCCAATACTACGCTTTCTATTTTTAAATATGCCGTCATTGCCGGCCTATGCTTCTGGACGGTCCGGGCGAGCCTGGCATCAATGGAGGACTTCCGCCGAAAATCGCCGCTTTACGGGGTATATGAAGTCGTGGAAATGCGACAAAACAACGAAGTGCTACCGCCACTGGTGACCGACACCCGCCTTTGGAAGCGTATAATATTCGAACATCCCCGGTACGCCACCGTGACCCATCTCGACGATACGTTGAGTCATTACACCTTTGATATAGATACTGAAAAGCAAAACTTCCAGCTGCTGGAGCCCGGTACCGATCAGTTATATATGGCACTACACTACGAAATGACGGACTCTGGTATGGAGCTCACCGGTCGCACCGAAACGGCAACCGTAGCCATTAAAACGGAGACGGTGGATATGAGCAATTTTGGCATCAAGCGGGGCTTGCACTGGGTCAATGAGGTTCCCTACAACCGCTACCAATTTTGAACGGCAAGTATCGTACTACTCGGTGTACGTTTCCACTCCCCCCGGCGTAGTCACCCGCACCTCGGCGCGCTCACCGCTTTCTACATGACCGACTATCCGTGCGTCGATTCCGAAGGATTTGGCAATGTCGATCATGCGCTGCGCATCCCGCTCCCCAACGTAGGCCTCCAGCCGGTGCCCCATATTGAAGACCTGGTACATCTCGCGCCAGTCGGTACCGCTTTCCTTTTGAATCAGGTCAAACAGCGGGGGTACGGGGAAGAGCTTATCCTTGATGATCCGCACGTCCTCATCAATGAATTTAATCACTTTGGTTTGTGCTCCGCCGGTGCAGTGGATCAGTCCGCTGATACCGGGGCCTATTTCCGCCAGCAATCGCTTCAGTACCGGTAGATAGGTGCGGGTGGGACTGAGCACCAGTTTGCCCACCGTCGTCTCCTTTCCATCGACCGTAATAGCATCGGTAAGCGAGCGGCTACCGGTATAAACGACGTCGCGCGGCACCTCCGGATCGAAGCTCTCCGGGTACTTATCGGCGTAGCTCTTATTAAAAACATCGTGTCGGGCACTGGTTAGCCCGTTACTGCCCATCCCGCCGTTGTAGGCATCTTCGTACGTGGCCTGACCGTAGCTGGCCAGTCCGACGATCACGTTACCGGGTCGGATATCATTAACGATCACCTCGTCACGACGCAGACGAGCGAAGGTGGTGTACCCGACATCAATCGTTCGCACGATATCGCCTACATCGGCGGTCTCTCCGCCGGTTAGGTGAAGACCTACGCCCTGCTCGGCCATCCGGTCCTTGAATTTTTCCGCCCCCTGGATGATGGTCTTTAGTACCTCTCCCGGAATACGGTTCTTATTCCTCCCAATTGTCGAGGAGATCAGGATGTTATTAATAGCCCCGACGCAGCCCATATCATCGAGATTCATTACCAAGCTATCCTGCACGATGCCTTCCCATACAATCAAGTCCCCGGTTTCGCGCCAGTAGAGGTACGCCAGACT
>JBASAV010000706.1:0-3052 GCA_049650785.1 Lewinella sp.
CTCAAAGGTCGAGCGTTCTCTGAGCCGAGTCTCGAAACGTCACTACTCGACCTACAGGGTCTTGACTTTGGAATGCGCCACCGTCCAGTGTACTCAAAGGTCGAGCGTTCTCTGAGCCAGGTCACGAAACGTCACTACTCGACCTGCAAGGTCTCGGCCTTGGAATGCGCCACCGTCTAGTTTACTCCAAGGTCGAGCGCTCTCTAGCCGCGACACGAAAAGTCACTACTCCACCTACAAGGTCTCGACCTTGGAGTGCGCCACCGTTCAGTAAACTCTAAGGTCGAGCGTTCTCTGAGCCAGTTCATGAAACGTTACTACTCGACCTGCAAGGTCTCGACCTTTGAATGTGCAATAGCCCAGTGTACTCCAAGGTCGAGTGCTCTCTGAGGCAAGCACCCGGAATCAGCTAAGCTTACCGAGCGCCGTAGCAATACGCTCAACCGCCTCCTTCAGCTGCTCTTCACTAGCCGCATAGCTGATCCGTAGACAGTCAGGCGCACCAAAGGCACCACCCGTCACCGTAGCGACGTGGGCATTCAGCAGCAGGTACTCAGCCAGGTCATCGGCGTCCTTAATGGTGTTGTCGCCATCCGATTTGCCGAAGAAAGCACTCACGTCGGGGAAGATGTAAAAGGCTCCCTGTGGACGGTTGACTTTCATCCCCTCGATCTTCTCCAGGCCGTTGATGATCAACTCGCGGCGACGGCCAAAGGCTTCCTTCATGGCCATGGATGGTGCCAGGTCGCTGTTGAGCGCGTGGGCTCCGGCCGCCTGGGCGATACTGTTCGCGCCGCTGGTATTTTGTCCCTGTAGCTTGGTGCAGGCATCGGCTATCTCCTGGGGCGCGCCGATGTATCCCAGGCGCCAGCCCGTCATTGCAAATCCCTTGGAGAATCCGTTGACGGTGATGGTGCGGTCCCTTACCTCCGGGCAGTTACCGATGCTGGCGTGCGCGCCGGTGAAGTTGATAAGCTCGTAGATCTCGTCCGAAACCACGTAGATATCCGGAAAATCGACCAGCATCTCGGCAATGGCGGCGAGTTCATCGGCGGTGTAAACCGAACCCGTTGGATTACAGGGGCTGGAAAACAGGATAAACTTGGTCCGGTCCGTAATGGATGCGCGAATCATCTCGGCCGTGACTTTGTAGTCGTCCTCGATACCGGCACCGACAATGACGGGTTTGCCACCTGCCACTTCGACCATGGCGCTGTAGCTCACCCAGAAGGGTGCCAGGATCACGGCTTCGTCACCCTCATCCAGCAGGGCGAAACAGATGTTGGCAATACTTTGCTTGGCACCGTTGCTGACTACGATCTGGGAGGGCTTGTAATCCAGGCCGTTCTCCCGCTTGAATTTATCCGAAATAGCTTGCCGTAATTTTAGGGTGCCGGGGACGGGGGTATACTTCGTTTCTCCGGCATCCAGCGCCTTTTTAGCGGCCTCCTTGATGTGGTTGGGGGTATCGAAATCAGGCTCGCCCAGGCTGAGACTGATGACATCGTGGCCCTGGGCCATTACCTCGCGCCCGAGTTGAGCCATACGGAGGGTTGCGGATTCCTCCATATTGGAAACGCGCTTGGATAAAGGAGAAGCGGTAGTAGTTGACATGCCGAGTTAATGGTTTTGTGGGTCACGCGAAGATAAACACCGCTTCCTCCACTTACCATGCTTTGCCCTTGCCAAATAATTTGCACTTTTGACGCGAAGTCTTATGCCCAAATGACGGTAACCCGGCGCCGGTCCCACCCGGGCCGTGAACAACCGTCTCTTTACTCGTCCCGATCATGTCCAAAATATCCATCGGCTCTTACAAGCCCCGCCTAAGTTTCTGGGAAATCTGGAATATGAGTTTCGGCTTTCTCGGGATCCAGTTTGGATTCGCCCTCCAGAACGCCAATGTCAGTCGCATCTTCGAGACCCTGGGTGCCTCGGCGGACGAACTACCTATTCTCTGGTTGGCCGCTCCGGTCACCGGTCTGCTCGTCCAGCCGATCATCGGCTATTACAGTGATCGGACGTGGAGTGAGAAGTGGGGACGACGGCGGCCCTTCTTCGCCATCGGTGCGATCCTGGCAACCGTAGCGCTTTTCCTGATGCCCAACAGTACGGCACTCTGGATGGCGGTACTCATGCTCTGGTTGCTCGACGCCTCGATAAATATCAGTATGGAGCCTTTTCGGGCTTTTGTGGGTGACATGCTCCCCAACGAACAGCGTACCCGGGGCTTCGCCATGCAAAGCTTCTTCATCGGCACCGGTGCCGTAGTGGCTTCCGCCCTGCCCTACATCTTCACCAATTGGTTCGGGATGGTAAATACTGCTCCCGAAGGCACCATCCCCGATTCCGTCCGCTGGTCATTCTATCTAGGCGGCATAGCCTACATCTGCGCGGTCATGTGGACGGTATTCAACACGAAGGAATACCCGCCCGATGACCTGGATCAGCTGCGGGAGGAAAACGCCGCGCAGGGGATTTACGACGGTATCAAGGAGTCCTTTCTAGGTATTTTCCGGATGCCCAGGACCATGGTGCAGCTGGCCGCCGTCCAGTTTTTCTCCTGTTTTGCTCTTTTCTCCATGTGGATCTACATGACCCCCGCGGTTACCGGACACGTGTACGGTACCACCGATACGAGCTCGGCACTATACAACGAGGGCGCCGACTGGGTAGGCATTTGCTTCGCCGTCTACAATGGGGTAGCCGCCCTCGCCGCGTTCGTACTTCCAGTGATTGCCCGTCACCTGAACCGCCGGCTCACTCACCTGATCGCGCTGTTCTGCGGGGCGGCGGGGCTGGCCAGTATTTACGTGATCGAGAGTCCTAATATGCTGATCGTTTCCATGGTCGGCGTCGGTATCGCCTGGGCCAGTATCCTGTCCATGCCCTACGCCATCATCAGCAGTATCCTGCCGCCTCACAAGATGGGATACTACATGGGGGTATTTAACTTCTTCATTGTCATTCCACAGATCGTGGCTGCCGGGCTCCTGGGATTCATTCTTACCACCTTTTTTGGCAACGTACCCATCTACGCCATCCTCATCGG
>JBASAV010000707.1:0-7225 GCA_049650785.1 Lewinella sp.
GATTTTAATAATACCATCTCCCACGAGGAATTCGACAATCTGATCTCGGCCACTTATAAGCTGGAAGACATCAGTACCATGGAACGCTTTTACCGGTGGGTAGCCGGTGGCAACATGGTCCCCTACCGCCCGGTGGTCGGATTCGGGCCCGGCAACTTCGTGGAAACGTATGAGGCTTACACCAATAACAACTTCCGGACCTACGTAAGTGACAATCCGGAGCGCAGTGGCATACACAACTACTTCCTGATGACCGCGGTCGAGCAAGGTCTCCCCGGTCTACTTTTCCTCCTGCTCTTCCTGGGCAGCATCCTGTATTACGGTCAATCACTCTACCTGAACCAGACCGTCCCGGAGGCGCGGGGGGCAGCCCTGGCGGCGTTGCTGGCGGTTATTGTGGTTGGTGCCTTCAGTATCCTGAACGACTTGCTGGAGACGGATAAGGTCGGCTCGCTATTCTTTATCAGTACCGCCATCCTGATAAATATGGGGCGCTACCGAAGCGAGGATCAGGTCGGTGAGACCGAAGTATAGTAAACCACGAAAATGCTTCCGATGCCGACGAGCAGGCTACCCGCCAGATAGAGGGTAGCCGTCAGCAACTGGCCCTGCTGCATCAGGGTGAGCAGCTCCGCGGAAAAAGTCGAGAAGGTGGAGAAGCCGCCACAGAATCCCGTTACGAGGAACATCTGTTGCAGGGGTGTCACCTGCTGTTTCGCGGCCAGCGACAGGCCTATACCGAGAAGGATACACGCCAGGAAATTGGCCGCGAAGGTGGCCCACGGAAAGCCGAGCTCGGGGCCGGCCGCGGCCGGTAAGAGTCGGGCAATGGCTAGCCGGGCCATAGCCCCTAACCCACCGCCCAGAAAGACTAGTAACCAGGTCACACGGCCTGGGGTACGCGTGACGGTTCGGGCGCTTGTACGCGCTCTTTTTTCCGCCGTATCCGGGTGGCGTGCCGGTGGAGCAAATAGGTCAGCGTCATGGCCAGACCAATCTCGATGCTCAGGATGGCGTGTAAGTCGAGCAGCGGATCCAGGAACAGGGCCAGGCTGATGAATCCAAGATTGACCATGGCGAGAATGAACGTAGCCTGCACGTGGCTGAAATTCGAATCGATCAGCAGGTGATGGATATGCCGGCGATCGGGCTTCATCGGACTGACACCACGAAGCGAGCGGGTGATGAATACCCGGATCGTATCAAAAAGGGGAATGATCAAAATACCTACCGCAACGGCAATGGGATTGATGAAGCGGTAAGCCGAACGAATCGGGGCGGTCGAACACACGTCGATGAACTCCACTGTCATAATACCGAGCAGCATCCCGATGACCAGCGCGCCCGTATCCCCCATAAATGTCTTCTGCGTCTTGGACATATTGTAGTACAGAAAGGCGAGCATACCGCCGGCGGCCGCCAGGGCCAGGATACCGAGGTAGACATTACCGACTACAAAGAACCAGGTTCCGAAGGTGAGCATGGCGATGATGCCCACCGTCCCCGCCAGGCCGTCTATACCGTCGATCAAATTGAATGCGTTGCTGATCACCAGTAAGGTGAATGCACTCGCGGCAATGGATAGCCAGTAGGGCAACTGGGCCGTGACTCCGAATAATTCGTACAGGCTTTCCAGCCGAATACCGCCGCGGGTGACCAGGATAGCGATAGCGATCACCAGCCCGCCCGTTTTCTTTGCCGCACTGAGTTCGCTAATGTCGTCCTTCGTACCAATCATGAAGACGATCACCAGGGCGCTCAGAATGTACTGCAAACTCTCCCACTGCTGCATCGGGGTAAGCAACAGGGAGCAGAACAGGATCCCGAGAAAGATCGGGATACCCCCCAAGCAGGGCGTGATGGTGTGATGACTACTGCGTGCCTCCGGGGTGGCAACCAGCTTCTTCTCAACGGCAATGCGGATCACGCTGGGCATGATGGCAAAAACGAGTGCAAACGAGATCAGAAAGCTGAGTATAAATACAAACATACACGCGGGTTAATGGAGTGCGGGATTTAGCCTTCTATTAAATCTGGCAAGCCAAAAGGTCTGCTCCGCAAAGATAAGATAGTCTTTCTTACTACGAAACATTGCCCCAGCCGGTTCGCCCCGGGTAATCAATGCGGGTGAGAAACAAACCGGCCGCCGGGGCGCTCAGGGGCCGTGGCAGCCGCTCCTGCCGGTCAAGACACGTTCGAAGTTGCTCCAGGCTGAGCTTGCCGGTTCCAATCTGCAGGCAGGTGCCAACGATCAGCCGTACCATGCCGCGGAGGAAGCGGTTGGCCGAAACGGTATACCGCAGTTCCTCCCGTCCAAAGTGCCAGCTACTCTTCGTCACGTGGCAGATCATGGTGTAAGCGTCGCTGTTTGTCTTACAGAACGGCGCAAATTCCGAATATTCAGGTAGCATGGCGGCGGCGGCCTGCATGGCTTCGTGGTCCAGCGCGCCATACGCGGGAAGCCAGGCTACGGTATCCGTACGGAAAGGATCCTTGCGCAGACTGATCCGGTACTCGTAACTCCGCCCGGTCGCGCTGAAGCGGGCGTGGAGGCTGTCATCGACCTCCGAAATTTGGTACAGCGCAATGTCGTCGGGCAGATAACGATTCATCCGTGCCAGAAACCGCTCCGGAAAGTCGCCGGCAAAATCGAAGTGGGCGACGTAGTCGCTAGCGTGTACCCCTGCGTCCGTCCGGCCGCAGCCGACGAGTTTTATATCGGTTCCCAGTACGGTGGACAGGGCCGAATCGATGGTTTCCTCTACCGAGAGCGCGTTCGGCTGTCGCTGCCAGCCGGCGTAGGCCGTCCCCCGGTAGGCCAGTTCGATTGCGTAACGGCGGCCACTCATATCAAGGGTTTCTTTTTGGAGCGCGTAACGAATGGCGCATTCAGGTAGAAAGGTTCATACGGGCTGATATCGGGCCACTTACGGAACCTTTGCATGGCATCGGCCACCAGATACCTGGCCCTTGCACTTTCCGGCCCTGAAAAGGAGAAGGCATTATCGCCATCGAGCACTTCCCGGACCCGTTCCTGTCCCGGCCCACAGACCGCAATGCGTCCGAGTGCCCTGCCTCCTAGCAATTTCCCCCGCCACTTCGGATCGGTTAGCCGCACGTTTAGCACGTCGGTTTCCGGAGTAAGGTCGCTTGCGCGAAATAGCTGCCCGAATACCTCGCCCTTGCGGGAATTGATCGTAGAGAGGACCCGATCGACGCCCTCCGTTTTTGCCGCACCGGCCAGCGCGAGTAGCGTTGGAACCGTACAAAACGCCATATCCGGCATGGCTAGACACAGTCCTTTCGCCGTGGCGGCACCTACCCGCAGGCTCGTATAGCTACCCGGTCCATCACTGAGGACGAGCGTATCTATCTCGGAAAGCCCGAGCCCCGCCTCCCCCACCGCTTGTTGGATGAGCAGCGTGAGGTGGCTGGCGTGTTGGTGAATATCGGTCGCGGTAGCCTCGGCTACTACTGTCCCATCACGGGTGATGGCCACGGAGCAAGTGTCGGTAGCGGTTTCGAGGGCAAGTTCCGTCATTGGTTGAGAAGCTCAGTTGGTGACCAGAACACCCGGTCAAAGTCGACCACCCGATCCTCCCTAACGGTGATGCCTTCCGCCTCCAGACGGGTCTGCATCAACTCGGGGGTTGCAAAGTGATTACGGCCGCTGAGTTCTCCTTTCCGGTTGACCACCCGGTGGGCGGGCACGTCATCGGCCATCACCGAATTGAAAAGTGCCCAGCCGACCATCCGGGCACTGCCCAGGGTCAGAAAGTCGGCAATGGCCCCGTAAGTGGTAACCCGTCCGAATGGGACTAACCGGGTGACATCCTGAACCTGCTCGATGTAGGCTGCCCCCAAACTACCGGTGAATTTCTTTGGCCATCCGCCGGTCCTTCTCGGTCCGGGGAATAGTACCGAATACGTAGTCCCATAGCGGTTGACTTACTCCGAAGAGTACTTCATCCTCACTGTAGTGGTGAATGGAGTGGTTGACCCAGAGCGCGCGTAAGAAGTTGCGCGGCGGTGCGTACATGTGCACCGTATAGTGAACCATGAGGTAAAGCGCATACCCGACCACGAACCCGGCAAGGTAGCTGAAGCTGTACGCTCCCAGTACGAACTCGAACAGGTAGAGCAGCGTGGTAGCCAGTGCGATGGCGACGATGGGTGGCATCGCCAGACGACGTTTATCCTTAGGGTAGTCGTGGTGCATACCGTGCATCTTGTAGGTGGCCTCCCTGTAGGCTTCGGAAGCACCGTGGGGCGGGTGATAGACCCACCGGTGGACGGCATATTCCGTGAAGGTAAAACCCAGAATACCGGTAAAAAATAGACCCACTACCTGCACGGGGGGGATTTCGGTATTGATCTCGGTGTACCATAGCAGTCCGATCGCATAAACGAGAAAGATGGCTATGGGGGTGGCGATGTGGGTCTGAGAAAGCCGGTTGAGGATTTTATTTTCAAACATCGGAGGAGAAGCCTCCGCGTTAGACTTAAACTTTTGGGTGCGGGTTTTCATCGTAATACATTGGTCAGTTCATAGGGTTTGGGCGATACACAGCCTAAACTAAATTCAAGCGCTGCTTGATCTTGCGACCGTACATCCGCTTGTAAACCCGATACATCCGCTGTAAGTGTTTTACACTGTAGGTAGCGGGTTCGCCATTTGGCTTCAAGTACCCTTGCTCCTGCATCCAGGCGTCGTTGAAGACCTTTCCGAGATACTTACTTCCGTGGTCGGGGAAGAGTACCACAACAGTATCTTCCGGACTTAGTTGTTTGCGGATGGAGAAGACAGCCTCCAATGCCGCACCGCTACTGTAACCTAACAAAAGTCCCTCACGTTGGGCCAGTTCCCGCACGCGCAGGGCGGCAGCCCGGTCGCCAACTTTGATAAACTCATCGATGAGGTCGAAGGCGACGTTGTCCGGAATGATGGTCTTCCCCAGCCCCTCCACCTTCCAGCTGAAGATCTCATCGGGATCGAAGACGCCGGTCTGCCAGTACTTTTTCAGTACGGAGCCGTAAGCGTCTACGCCCACGATTTTGACATCCGGGTTTTGCTCCTTGAGGTAGCGAGCCGTACCGGAAAGCGTTCCACCGGTCCCCGCACAACAAACGAAGTGCGTGATCTTGCCTTCGGTATCCTTCCATATCTCGGGTCCGGTACTGTGGTAGTGGGCGCCGCTGTTGTCCAGGTTCCAGTTCTGACGCAGGTAGAAGCTATTGGGGATCGTGGCCGCCAGTTCCTCGGCCCGACTGTAGTAGGACTCCGGATCTTCGGGAGCGGCGTCCTTTGGGCACAGCACGATCTTGGCACCGAGCGCCTTCAGGAGGGCTTGCTTTTCAGGACCGGCCTTATCGGTCAACGTAAGAATACACTTGTACCCTTTAATCGCGGCGATCATAGCAATACTGAAACCAGTGTTTCCACTGGTCGCCTCGATGAGGGTAGCGCCCGGCTGAATACGTCCCTTGCGCTCTGCCTGCTCGATCATGTAGAGTGCTGCGCGGTCCTTGGCGGACTGGCCGGGGTTCATGGATTCCATCTTGCCGTAAACGGTTGCGGGAATCCGGGTGCCACATATCCGGTCGAGCCGAATTAACGGCGTATTACCGATGGCTTGTAGAACACTATCATGGCGCATAGAATACAGGTTAATAACCGGGGCGAAGGTAGTAGCTACGGCATTAACGCAACTAGACTGCCCGTGGTTGGCTATATTCGCGCTCCTCCGCATTCGCCTGTTGTTAGCTTATTCTCCATGGCCAAGTTTAAAGTTTCCCTGAAGGCACGCCTCATCCTGGAAGATCGGGGGCGCATCCTCCTCCTCAAGCAGACCAAACCCAACGGCGGCAATTACAGTCTCATCGGGGGCACGATTGAGCGCAAGGAGTACGCGCTGGAGAGCCTGATCCGCGAGAGCTTCGAAGAGGCGGGCATCGAGCTCACCCCGCCGGACCTCAGCCTCGTCCACGTGCTTCACAAACGCTACAAAAAGAAGGGTAAGAAACACCGGATCGTTCTTTACTTCCGGGCGCACCACTACGAAGGGGAACCGGAAAGTAAGGAGTTGAAAAAATTCGAGAACGTAGAATGGCACCCCTACAATAGCCTGCCCCCGAATTTGACGGGTACGGTCCGTCACGTACTCAATGAGTATAGCCGGGGCAAGATCTACTCCGAGATGGAGAAGTAGTCGGGTTTCCCAATATCTACTACCTTAGCTGACGTTGCCCTGATGCTTTCCCGGCGGTCTCCCCTACTCGACCGCTCCATGCTTTCTACCACTTCTGCTGCTTTACTGATCAGTGACCTGGCCCCCGATGACCAGCCCCGGGAAAAACTGCTGGCCAGGGGACCCCGCAGCCTTTCTGACGCCGAACTATTGGCTATCCTGCTGCGCAGTGGCCGACGGGGTGTCTCCGCTCTCGACCTGGCCCGAAGCCTACTGCGCCGGGCAAACCACGACCTGCACGACCTGGCCCGGATGGAAATGCAGGACCTCGTCCGTACGAAGGGTATCGGGGAAGCGAAAGCGACGCAGCTGCTCGCGGCCTTCGAATTAGGGCGCCGGCGCGCAGGAATAAGCCCGCGACAACGGGTCACGCTGGATAACAGCGAGGCTTGCTTTCGGCACCTGGCACCCCTGCTGGGCGACCTGCTACACGAGGAATTTCACCTGCTGTGCCTGAACCGGGCCAACCACCTTTTGGGCGCACACCTTATCAGCAACGGAGGGACCACGGGGACGGTAGCCGATGCCAAAAAGATTTTTCGCACGGCACTGCAACACGGCAGCGTGACCTCGCTGGTGCTGGCACACAATCACCCCAGCGGACAGAACCACCCTAGCGCGGCGGACATTCGCCTGACCACTAAGCTTTGCCGGGCCGCCCGCAGCCTGGATCTACACATCTTGGACCACATTATCGTGGCCGGCCACCGCTACTATAGTTTCGCCGATAATCAATTGCTGGGCCAGGAAAAGTAAAACGGGACTTAAAGGTTATCTTTGCGCTGCCTTAACCGATCCGGGCCTCATTGCTTACATTGGCCCGGCGAAAAACCGATTTACATGGCTTCAACCTCCGATATCAGGAACGGATTCACCTTCCGCCATAGCAACGACATTTATAGTGTCATTGAATTTCAGCACGTGAAACCCGGCAAGGGTGCCGCTTTCGTGCGAACCAAAATCAAAAGCCTCAGTAC
>JBASAV010000708.1:0-5016 GCA_049650785.1 Lewinella sp.
GATCGGCAGTTTGTAGAGGGACCGTTTGCTGTCCGGCGGTCTGCCAGCCGGTCGCGCGCTGAAGCACTTTTCGGCCAAGTCCGTTCACTAACTCCACCTGGACCTCACCGGCCTGCAGCTGATGGTAGGCGACGGTCAATTCCTCACGGGCAGGATTGGGGTATACCCTGAGCCCGGTCAGCTGTACCGTTTCGGTGATGGACGTTGAAAGCTCACTGCCGAAGCTTAGCCAGTCTATATATATGGTGTCGTTGAGCCCCCCGGTAACCGGGTCGGGGTAGAAAGCAAGACTGGCAATCCGCTGATTGTCGACGGGGCAGGGTTGGGTTTCCTGGGTACACGCCGTACTTCCGTAACCACCGTCCTGATATCCATTTTCATAGTCAAGTTGATAAATCTGGAAGTCACTTCCTTCGATACGGGCGGTTCGGCCCGCTAGGGTAGTGTGGTAGTTATCCTGATCGATCAGGTCGATCCGCAGATCGGTAGCCGCACCGCTAGCTGTACGGGCGCGTATGTACAGCGTGTTATCGCTATTCAGCACGTCAGCCAGGGCGGCAGCGCCATCCCCCGTACGCAAGTTATATAGGACGGTTTGGTAGGCAGGAGCCGTGCCGTTGCCGGCAATCGCCAGCACGCCCCCGGTCACGTTGAAGGTGAGTCCGGCCGGTTCACCGACAAACTGGTCCCCGGCACCTTCCAGGTCATCGCGGTAATCGACCACGCCCACCGGGCCAGCCTCTTCGTTTAGCGGCGCACCGAAACTTAGGTAATCGATCTGGATCGTATCCTGGAATCCCCCCGCGGCGGCATCTGGATAAAAGGCGAGGGCCACGATGCGCGCGCCATTAACGGCGCAGGGGGCATCGTCCGTGCAGCCCGTTCCCCCGTACCCGCCGTCCTGGTATCCACTCGTATAGTCCAGGCGGTAGTCGGTAAACTCCGTACCGGAGATATTGACGTTACGGCCCGCATTGGTGGTATGGATATCGTTCTCGTCGACCAGATCCACGCGCAAGTTGACGGTTTCACCACTCAGGGTCCGGGCACTCATGAAGAGTAAGTTATTCGACTGCTCTACGTTGGCGACCAGCGTGTCCGGCAGCGTATACCGAAACGTCTGGTAAGCAGGGGCGGTACCATCTCCGGCAATGGTCAGTATGCCGTCGGCCACAGAGTAGGTGATTCCGGCGGGCTCACCGCTAAAGCGCATGGCCGCCGTGTCGAGGTTGTCGGCGTAGTTGATGATTCCGTCCCCGGCGGGTTCCTCCGGTAGGGATCCCACGTAGGCACGGGCGGGGTAGGACTGCAGGATCGTTCCATCCGCCCTTCGGGTGGTGATGCGGTAGGTATACTCGTTGTTTAGCACCACCGTGGTATCCACGTATCCCTCTGCCGTCGGGGCAAGCGTGGCGATCGTATCAAAGGTCTCTTCATTGATGCGCCGTTCGATTTGTAAGCTATCATCGGTCATCCGGTTGGTCCACGACAGACCGACGGTCGGGTTGAGCGAGTCCGCTTCCGCGGGAGGTTGGAGCAGCAGGTCGGTCGGCGAGTCAGCGTAGGTGTTAACGAGGATGTCTTTCACTTCCGGCCACGTATCGGTTTCCCGGTCGAGGATGCCGAACATGCCACCATCGTCCCAGACCGAAAAGGCAAAGCCGTACCGCAGGGCGGCCTCCACGTAGGCGGCGTAGTAGCGCATGCGGCTGTTGTAGTCCGCCTCCCGAACCGCGCCGAACTCACTCAGGTGCACCGGGACGTTATTGGTAGTGGACCAGGCATCCACGCGGCTGAATTTTTCGTCGAGCGCCGCAAAATCAGCCTCCGTTCCCCAGGTTCCAATACCCTCACCCGCGAATGACCAGGGATCATAGGAGTGAAAGTACCCGATGAGGTAATCATCTTCTGGAACGGCTGCTGCCAATAGTTCTTCGGCGTTGGCGTACTGATTGCCCCCGAAGATTACCAGCCGGGTAGGGTTATCTTCCCGGATGATGCCGAGGATGCGGGCGTTCAAATCATCAACCTCCGCCACGGTCATACCGAAAGGTTCGTTGATGATCTCGAAGAGTAACTTTTCGGACTTATCCCCGAAGCGATCCAGGATCTGTACCCAGATCGAATCATAGCGGGCCCGGGAAGCGGGGTCGTCGTAACTTTCCTTGAGCCAGTCTTCGTGGTGGCCGTTCAGGGTAATATACAGGTCTCGTTCGAGCCCCCAATCCACCACTTCCTCAACCCGGTCCATCCAGGCGGGATCGACGGCGTAGGGTTCAGCTTCAGCGGTGTGCTCGTCCCAGCGGACGGGGATACGTACGTTCGTGAAGCCGGCGTCGACGTAAGCGTCGAAGTGGCTTTCCTGGGCCGGGCCGTTGTTCCAGGCGCCTTCCAGGGGCGGTTCGAGGGTGTTGCCCAGATTGATGCCCCGCCCCATGGCGGCAACGGCCTCGGCGGGAGTGATCTGGGCGAAAAGGGCTGCGGATAGGGCACAGCAAAGGAGGAGTAGATAGGTACGGGTCATAGAGTTGAGTTGATCGACAGTATAAAGTAAAACTTGGGCGCCGGTGCGCAGGAAGTAGGTTGTCCCCGAATCCCGGATCCGGCCAGAAAGATATGCTTTCCCGGGTGGGGAAATACTTTGCTACCTTTCGCAGGCAAAATTTTGTCGTTCGTGGTACTCGCCTCCCTATGCGTGTAAATCTTACCCGGCAGTTTTGCACTTTTGTAAGGACCCGCTCACTACGCCCTTGTCGTTCTCCCCAACCGACGCCGCATGAAAAAACTGTTACTCTCGCTTTTTTTCCTGTTGACCTGTTTTTTCGTGACGGCCCAGACGGCGCTCTCCGGCAAGGTAGTGGACGTCAACAGCGGGAACGAACCGCTGCCCTTTGCCGCCGTATCGCTCTATCAGGATGACGCCTTCGTGCAGGGGGTTACGACCGACCTGAGTGGCAACTACTTCTTTTCCAATATTGATCCGGGTACCTACGATATTGAAGTCAACTATACGGGCTATCCACCGACCCGCATCAACGATGTTCGGGTCCTCCCCGGCCGCACCAACGTGGCCGACGTCGAGGTTACCAACGAGGGCGGGGTGAACCTCGACGTGGTCGTGGTCACGGACTACGAGGTACCATTGATCGAAGTAGACAACACGACTTCCGGACAGACCCTCACCTCCGACGAAATTCAGCGCCTTCCCACGCGAAACATCAACCAACTGGCTTCCATTACCGCCGGCGCGGCTTCCGCCGATGAGGGGGACGCGATCACGATACGCGGTTCCCGCTCTAACGCTACCGATTACTACGTTGATGGCGTTCGCGTGCAGGGGAGCCTGCTTCCCGAATCCGAGATCGAACAGCTACAGGTTATAACCGGCGGGCTGGAAGCCCGCTACGGCGACGTGACCGGCGGCATCATCTCCATTACGACCAAGGGGCCCAGCAGTGACTTCAGCGTGAATGCCGAAGCGGAAACGAGCGAGGGCTTGGATGGCTACGGCAACAGCCTGGTGGGGCTGGCCGTCTCCGGTCCCATCATCAAACGGGGCAGCGATCGGGCCCTGTTGGGATTTCGCCTGAGTGGTCGCTACACCTACCGGGAGGACGACGATCCCAGCGCGGTACCGATCTTCCGGGTGCGGGAGGACGTGCTCAGCGAACTGGAAGCCAATCCGGTCATCGTACGGGATGGTCGCCCCTTCGTGGCAGCGGACTTCCTCACCGACCCCGATATCATGGCGCTTGACGCCCGCCCCTACGAGAGCCTGGATATCCTGAACATCAATGCCAAACTGGATGCGCGGATCAGCGATGCCATCGACGTCTCGCTCTCCGGCTACTTTGGCAAGTTTGCCGATCAAGCTACCCCCAGCGAAAACGGACCCCGGCCAAGCTGGCGGACCTATAACTCCGCCCGTAATCCCACCGAAATGGACGATGACTACCGGGTCAACTTCCGGTTTCGCCACCGCCTGGGTGGCGCCGGAGACGCCACGGAAGCCGGTGGCCGCAGTGGTCTCATTCAGAACGCGAGCTACACCCTGCAGGCGGGCTACGAAAACAACCGGTTTGGCGTTAGCGATCCGGTCCACGGCGACCGCTTTTTCGACTACGGCTACGTGGGGCGGTTTGACGTGGATTACATCCCTGTCTTCGATATTGAGCTGGACGATACGGGATCGCCCATCGGTGCCACGCAGGTGGATTACCGCGAAGTGCTGCGAAACTTCGATGGTAGTACCTCGACCAATCCCATCCTGACCAACTACAACAACTATCTCGAGTACGGCCCCGACAATCTCTTCACCTCCGATACCTATGGGTTGCTGGGGTCTCCTCAGCTGACGCCCGACGGGGAACCGATTCCAACCCTGGACCAGTTCGCCTCCGTGAACGGACGCACCCAGACCCTCTTTCAGGACAGCTGGGGTTTTCACACCAACGTGGGTACCGTTTACAATCTCTACCAGCGCGAAGACGAAGACATCTATACCTTCCAGGGCAATGCCAACTTCGAACTGGTGCCGGGTGATTCCGATAAAAGTCGGCACAGTGTACAATTGGGTTTCATGTTCGAGCAGCGGGTCAATCGCCGCTATCGGGTATTCCCCAATAGTCTCTGGACTACCGGACGCCAGCTCATCAATCGGCACCTCAACACCGTCGATACCTTCAACCGCGTCGTGGAGAATATTGACGTCGATCTGGGGGAGGGCTTTTTCCGCTATCGGGGACCGGCTACCGTCGTTGCTCCTACCATTGAGGAAGATGCCGGCACCTTTTACCGTCGTATCCGGGAGGAACTGGGTATACCCATCGATCAGTACATCAACATCGACGCGCTGTCGCCCGATCAACTATCGCTCGATCAGTTCAGCGCACAGGAACTCACCTTCGCTCAACTCGTAGACTACTACGGCTACGATTATCTCGGCAATGAGGTGGACGGGTCCTTCGACGATTTCTTTGCGATCGACCCCGAAACGGGCAACCGGCGGGTCCTGGT
>JBASAV010000709.1:0-9477 GCA_049650785.1 Lewinella sp.
AGGTAAATTTGTAAGGAGGTCGACCCTGAGACGCCGCAACCATGATACCACCGTCCATTTGGCCGTTGCAACTAATATCAACCTTATTTGACATCTCGGAACTGAGGGCTACGTAGGTACCCGAACCGCGAAATACATCCAGGGTATATCCCGTAATTACGGTTTGCCAGTTACCGGTAACCAGTTCCGGCGGATTGGAGATAGAATTAAGGGTACTGAAGAAGGCTAATTCACCTTCATGGTCGAGAATCTCCCACCGCTTGATCTTATTCCGCCACAATACACCTGTCATGTCCGTTGCATCGGTGTAGGCATTTCTTCCTCCCAATTTACCGTAGTAGGTTAATGGAAAGGTGTGGACCGTACCAACTTCGTCGGTGTATGACAGCTCCACGGTCTTATCACTCTGAGCGGATAAAAATGGAAGTGAAAAGAAAAAGAAAGCTACACTGAGCGTGTAAATGTGTTTCATGAGAGCAATTTGGGAAAACCGGAGGGCCTAAGTCCGTATAAGGTAAGTCTTGGGGAAGTCTGACACCTGAAACCCAGGTTTTTAGAGCCTGTCAGAATATGATTTTAATTACCTGTCCGACAATGGTCGAACAGTGATACCGGATTGGTTTTGGGTCTTCCTCACATCAGGTAGAAAGACTATTATGGTTTACGAAATTACCTATACCAAAATTGCGTGTTACACCGAAATTTTTACTCGATTACTTCGTCATTACTTTCCGGGAGCGGCATATTCCGGATTATCCAATAGTGACTCATCCGTCAGGGTATGCAGGAAAGCCACCAACGCTACCTTTTGCCTTTCGGACATGGGAAAGCCCGTAATATTCGGATCTTCATTCTCGACACCGTGCCCACCGGCAGCGTAATCATCGATAACCTCCTCCAATGTGGCAAAGCGACCATCGTGCATATAGGGAGCCGTCAGGGCGATGTTCCGCAGGGTGGGCGTACGGAATTTGCCATTGTCAAAAGGGTTGGCGGTAATATCTCCCCGACCTTTGTCCACAAAATCGTAGATCGTTTCTACGTCGGTAATTCCGTTGTTGTGGAACTTATTATCACCAAACTGGGGAGCATTGTGACAGTGGCCACAGCCCGGATGCAAGGCACCGACCGGTACGTTCTCGACGAAGAAAAGACTATCCGCCCCTAATTGCTCCTCCTCGGTGAAGAAGTCGCTATTTTGATACACGACCCGGTCAAACTTGCTATTCCCTGAAATGATGGTCCGCTCGAACTGCGCCAGTGCCTTTACCGTCAGCTCCTGATCGATTTCTTCCACGTTATCGATGCCAAAGGCCGCACGGAAGCGAGCTGGGTAGTCTTCGTGATCGCGTAATTTTCGGATAACCTCCTGCCAGTCGTTGTCCAGTTCCAGCATATTTTCCACGGGGTGAATGGCCTGTTCCCACAACTTCTGCTCGCTGCCGTCCCAGTTGAATCCGTTCGGATTAAAGGCCAGGTTAACCAGCGACATGGCACTACGCGGGCCCGGCTCGCCCCGCACCCCGATCGCGCGACCGAAGCCGTCGGTGAAGGCCAGTTCCTGCTTGTGGCAAGTGGCGCAGGACATATTACCGTCCGTACTGAAGATGGAGGCATCATAAAACAACTCCCGACCGAGGGCTACGCCTTCTTCGGACATCGGATTGTCCGGATCAATCACGGGAGAGGGGAAATAATCGGGTACCTCCAGTATGTATGGTGACGGGTTACTGGGGCCGGTGATCAGGCCTTCTTCAACGGGGTCGGTCCCCGTCGGATCCTCCTGGCAACCCAGGGCGAGCAGCAGCAACAGCAGACCGGCGATGTGAGCGGTACGTACCATGTTTTGAGTTCCTGTAGGTCTTTTCTCCTGCGCTCCGGCGCCATAATCTTAACGCGAAGCTTCCACGGAAGTAACTGCCTCCTCAACAAACGCAGTATCCGTAAGGGTGTGTAAGAAGGCGACCAAGGCCGATTTTTGTTGCGGATCCAGCCCCAAGGGGTGAACGTTCGGACTGCGGTTTTCGGCGTAGTGCCCACCGGTGGCATAATGATCGACCACTTCTTCCAACGTCGCGAATCGCCCGTCGTGCATATAAGGAGCGGTAAGTGCGACGTTGCGCAGGCCGGGGTTTCGAAAGCGCCCATTATCGTAAACGCTCCCACTGATGGCTCCACGGCCCGGATCGGGAAAGGCGCTCAGCTCATCGGTTCCGTCCAGCCCATTGTTTTCAAATCGCTGATTGGTGAAGTGCGGCGGGGTATGGCAGTGAGCGCACTCGGCGGTAGGCAGATTGGCGTACGGCCCGCCCGGATCATCGCCCAGGTCGAAGAATAAGGCGTGGCCCAATTCCTCCACCTTTGTATAGGTAGCTTCTCCCCGCAGCACGCGATCGTACTTACTGTTACGACTGACGAGGGTTCGCTGATACTGGGCCAGGGCTCGCCCCACCAGGGTTGAATCGATAGCCGTCGCGCCGAAGGCTTCCCGAAAGGCGACCACGTAATGCGCATCATGACGTAGCCTCCGGACTGCCTCCGACCAATTCCCCCCCATCTCCTGCGGCGTGCCGATTGGGTGCAGCGCCTGGGTTTCGAGATCGCTTGCCCGTCCATCCCAGAAAAGGGGATGATGGAAGTAGCCAATATTGGTCAGCCCCAGCGTATTGCGCGTCCCTTTCCGGCCTTCCATGCCCAATGCTAGCTTCCGTCCGTCGGTGAAGGCAAGTTCCGGGCGGTGGCAACTGCCGCAGCTGATGGTGGAGTCGGCGGAGAGCGCGGTTTCAAAGAAGAGTTGCCGGCCCAGCTCCACCCCCGCGTCGGTTTGCGGGTTATCGGGCGGATATAAAATACCGGCGAATTCGGGCGTGGAATTAGGTTCCTCTCCGCAAGCTAATCCACATACAATAAGTATGTACCACAGCCTGCGCACTTACTGTACTTCTAGGCGAAAGCTGCCGGCCAGACGATCCCAAACGCCGTTGGCCACTGCCTGATTACCCCCGTGTACCGTCTGCTTGGCGGGGTCGGTTATATCGAGGGTTTCACCGTTGCTGCTGAGCGCATCGCGGACATCGACTACGATAGTTAGACGGGAATTACGTCCGGGCTCCAGGGTGAAGGCTTGCGGCAGATTGATGGAGCGGTAAAGACTGTCACTCCCCATGTGATAGGTAAGGCCGGTGTCGAAGCGCCCGTCTTCTTCGAGCATGGCGTTGGCCTCGATTTTGGCGAAGACATAGCGGGTCTGCGGGCCCCAGAACTCGTTTTCATTCAGCACGTAGTCGGCGGAAAAGTTACTGGGATCCGTGGCATTCAGTTCCGGCTTTACACCGAGCTCGAAGTGCAAACCATTGAACTGCCCCTCTGGCGCTCGAAAGGTGTAGGTCCGTTCGACCTCTGCACTGTCGACAGCAGAATTCCAGCGGATGAGATCGATGTCGTTGATTACGAAATGACTTCCCGGCCCCTGCACTCCCAGGGAAAGATCCGACATGTAGTACTGAAAGAGGAGCATCTTCAGGCTATCCCCGGTGGGATAAGCATAACTATCGGCCTGGATCTGCAAGGGTTCTCCCCCGTACTCCGCCCGGAAGGCAATCGTGAGTTCATGCTCGGTTACTTCAACGAAGTCGTCGTCGTCCATACAGCCGGCAAGTAGAAGGAGAAAAAGAGGCAGGAGCTTTTGCATAAGGGCGCCGCGCGCAGGAAAAGCGGCTTTTAGTGATGGGGATAGAACATGACGTGGTCCGCTAAGGCTTCGTAAAACCCAGGTAATTATTGGCGTGGGTACGGACAAAGTGGCTGAACAAGGAGGAAATTGCATTCGTTGGATAGGTGAATACTCTATTAACCAAAGTAAACTATCATAATTTATGGCCACCACAGTAGCCGACCAGCAATTAGACAAAGCCTTAAAGCAGTTATCCTACGGATTTTATATCGTTGCCACCCGCAAAGGGGGAGAAGAGCTCGAAACCCGCGAGAAAGATTGGGTGAGTGCCGCCACCGTGAGTTGGGCAATGCAATCCAGCTTTAACCCACCACTCATTACCATCGCCGTTCAAAAGGACAGCGACCTCAACGAAACCATCCAGAAGGCGCAGTCCTTCTCGCTCAGCGTTTTGGGTAAGCAGGACGAAGACCTCATCAAGCGATTTGCCGAGCAGACCGAAGTGGACTACAGCAACCACAAGGTCAACGGCATCAGCTATACCGAAGGTGAAACGGGTGCCCCCGTTCTGGACTGCGGTATTGCCACAATAGAATGTAAGCTGGAAGATGCCCTGACCACTCCGGGTGATCACCTGCTTTTCGTAGGCCGCATCGTCAAAGCAACCAGCAAGAACGGCCAGCCCATGACGGAGGCCGACACCCGTAAGCACTACGAGGGAACATCCCCACGGAGCTAACCGACAACCAATCTTCCTTGATCGGCGACGATCAAGGCTTACACCGGGCCGAAGAGACGATCTCTTCGGCCCGGTCTTATTTTGTCTCCTTATGATTGATCCCTCTATCGTCGCCCATCTCAGCCGGGAGCCGCACCTGGCACCCGTCGTAAAAAAGCATGACCTCAAAGACCGGCCGGACCACGGGGGTGATGTGTACTTCGGATTGATTCGCTCCATCACTTACCAGCAACTGAGCGGCCGGGCGGCGGGGACTATTTTCGGGCGCTTCCTGGATATTTTTCCGGACGGTTACCCCCACCCCGAGCGGCTTCTTGAGTTATCCGTTGCCGATCTGCGGGCCGTAGGTATGAGTCGGCCTAAAGCAGGATACCTCCACAATGTGGCCGGTTTTTGGCTGGAGCATAAGCTGATTAATGAAGACTGGAGCCGCTTCACGGACGAGGAAATCATTAAACTCCTTACCCAGATTAAGGGCGTCGGGCAATGGACGGTCGAGATGGTGCTGATGTTTGTCCTCCACCGACCCGATCTCCTTCCCCTGGATGACCTGGTCGTGCGGCGTAATCTGATTGCCCTATTTGATCTCCATCACCTCAAGGGTAAATCCTTGGTCAATGCCATGGTGGAAGCGGCGGAGCCGTGGCGACCCTATCGGAGTTACGCTAGCCGGTATTTGTGGGAGATGGATGGTACGGAGCTCTAATGGTTCGTGAGCAACGCTCGCGTCATTCGGGGTCATGATTCTCCCGCCCCCCCTCACCCGGGTGCAACTCGGGAACCGGGCAAAATCCCGTAATTTCGCCCCCTCAAACTACCCCGCATGCCCAGCGAGCTCACCCTGTACAATACACTTACCCGAACGAAGGAAATCTTCCAGCCTCTGGTGGAAGGCCACGTGGGCCTCTACGTTTGTGGCCCCACGGTATACAATCCCGTCCACCTGGGTAACTGCCGTACGTTCGTGAGTTTTGACGTGATCTATCGCTACCTGATGGCGAAGGGGTACAAGGTGCGCTACGTGCGAAACATCACGGATGTGGGGCACCTCACCGATGATGGGGAAGACCGCATGAGCCGGGGGGCGCGCCTCGAACAGCTCGAACCCATGGAGGTGGCCCAGAAGTTCAGTAATCAGTTCCACGACATGATGCGGACCTTCAACGCCCTGCCGCCGAGCATCGAGCCGCGGGCAACCGGCCACATCATCGAGCAGATTGAAATGGTGCGCGACATTATTGAAAATGGCTATGGATACGAGGTCAATGGTTCGGTTTACTTCGATGTCGAAGCCTATAATAATGCCAACGAAGAGCGCTACGGCGAGCTTTCCGGCCGACGCATTGAAGAACTGATGGCCGAGAGCCGCCAACTGAAATCGCAGCGCGACAAACGTAATCCGTCCGATTTTGCCATCTGGATGAACGCCGGTGACGATCACATTCTACGCTGGGATAGCCCCTGGGGTGCCGGCTTCCCGGGCTGGCACCTGGAATGCTCCGCCATGAGTACGAAGTACTTAGGGGTGCAGTTTGACATTCACGGGGGAGGGAACGACCTGAAGTTTCCCCACCATGAAAATGAGATTGCACAAAATGTCGGAGCCTGCAATCACGCTGGAGCCCGCTACTGGCTGCACACGAACATGCTGCTGATGAACGGCAAAAAGATGTCGAAGTCGGATGGTAATACCATATCCCCCGAAGAGCTAATCTCGGGCGACAGCGAGCACGTTTCCGAGGGCTACGACCCCATGGTCGTTCGCTTTTTCATGCTGCAAAGCCACTACCGAAGCACGCTCGACTTGAGTGACGAAGCCCTGCAGGCGGCCAAGAAGGGGTATCAGCGGCTGCTGGAAGCCTGGGGCCTTCTGCAAGAATTGAAAGCTACCGGCACGGCACAAAACGGTACGGTTGGCAAGGAACTCACTGCGGGTTTGGAAGCTGCCTACGCCGAAATGGACGATGACTTCAATACCCCCCGAGCACTCGCACGGGTCTTCGAACTCGTCAGCCGGATCAACGCTCTACAGGGCGGACAGCTTAGCCTGGATGAAATTTCTCCCGACCAGCTTACCCGATTCCGCGACGGACTGGGTAAACTACTCTTCGATGTACTGGGCCTGCGGAATCAGGCTTCGGCCAGCGGTGCGGACCGGGAAGCATTGGATAAGGTGATGCAGATCGTGCTGGACCTACGGGCTCAGGCCCGCGCCGACAAAGACTGGCCGTTATCCGATAAGCTGCGCGATGCACTGCAAGACGCCGGGGTAACGGTCAAGGACGGCAAGGACGGAGCGACGTGGTCGATCTGATTTAGCAACTCCGCCGGCAACCTACACCGCAGCCATCTTGCGATGGTGGCGCTGGTAAGCATAGACGGCCGCTCCTACGGTTCCGGCCGTGTTACGCATCTCCGCTGGTTTGACCTCGCAGCTTAATTTGAGGTACTTCTTGTAGTCCTGAAAGTACTTGCTCCCACCCCCGCCGAGGATAATCAGGTCGGGGTTGAGGACGGCGTTGACGTGCTTCAGGTACTTATTGAGTCGCTTCCCGAAGGTCTTCCAGTCCATATTGGTGTCCTTCCGGATTTTATTGGAAATGAACTTCTCGGCGATGATGTCCATACCCTTGAGGTATAGGCTGCCTAGCTCGAAATTCGGGATCAGCTCACCGTCCAGAAACATGGCTCCACCCAGACCGGTGCCGATGGTGATCATTACCACGGTGCCATCTTCCTTATGCGAACGGCCGGTGCCGTAATTCATCGTAGCAATACCGGCGGCATCGGCGTCATTGAGCGCGTAGATGGACACCTCCCGCGACTTACCGAAGGTTTCCGAAATGGACGTTCCGATCCAACCCTTATCGATATTGGCGGCCGTTTTGGCTACGTTCCGGTTGACCACGGCCGGGAAGCCCACCCCCACGATACCACTGTATTCGAAATGGTCGACCAGGCTCCGGAAAGTATAAGCCATGGCAGAAGGAGTAGCGGGCTGCGGCGTATCGAAACGGTGCCTCTCGGTGAGCATGGTACCGGTCTTCACATCTACCAACCCACCTTTGAAACCAGTAGCGCCTACATCGACGCCCAGAATGGTGGTGCTCTTTGATCCACTGTTATCTCCCATGGGGGTGAATATAGGGGTTTGCTCCCGACCCGACATAACGCGCCGGGCAACAGCATAGAGAACCGGTATCAGCGTACGAGCGTGATCTTCATGGACACATCCTCCTTCGGACGGTCGCCCGCGCCGGTAGCTACGGCCGCGATCTTGTCTATCACGTCCAGCCCTTCCGTTACCATACCGAAAACGGTGTAGTTCTGGTCCAGAAAGGGTACACCGCCCCGTTCGAGGTAAGCCTCCCGTACTTCGCTGGGGTAGCGCACGCCGGTTTGGCCTTCCTGCCGGTTCAGGTCGGCTTCGGTGACCGGTCGCCCCTGAACGATGTAGAATTGCGAACCGCTACTCAGCTTGTCGGGATTGTTGGTCCGGGCAGCCGCTAAAGCACCCTTGACATGGGCAAGGGTGGGGTCGAATTCAGCGGGTACCTGATAACCGGGGCCGCCGCTGCCCAGACGGGCATTGGGTCCGGCTCCGCGACTTTCGGGGTCACCACCCTGTATCATGAAGCCCGAGATGACACGGTGGAATAGCAGACTATCGTAAAAATTTTCCTGCACCAATTTGACAAAGTTGTCCTGATGTTGGGGAGTGGCATCGTACAGCTTGGCCAGCATATCGCCCTGTGGCGTTTCGATGCGGATGATACATTCTTTGGGTGGAGTCACGTTGATCGTTTGGGTGGTAGTTCTGGATTTTCCTTTTTCGTTGGTCGCGGTAAGGCTGACTTCGTAATTTCCGGATTGAAAATAACGAACGCTGGGTTCGGTTTCCGTGCTGGTCTGGCCGTTGCCGAAATCCCACAGGTAGCTTTCCGCTTTTTCCGAACGGTTGGCAAAGTTAACCGTATCGGCTGCCGCGACATTCGATTCCGCGGGGCTGAAACTGGCTACCGGGCGGGCACAGTAAGTCAGGCTGAGTAACGGCAGGCATAGAAGGATAAGGCGCATCACATGAGTTTTTGGTCTAACGCGGTGACCGGCTTACTGGTCTAAAAAGTATGCCAACAGAACGTCGCGTTCTTTGCTCAATCCGTGATCCGGTTTCTCCCGGCCGGCGCGACGGTACCAATAGTTCGCATTCCCCTCATCGCCTTCGATCCGGTGGAGGTGGGCGTGTACCCAGGCGTTGTCGGAACCGGGGGCGGAATCAATCAGTTCGTGGGCGTGATCCCATTTGTTTTTACCCAGCCACCATAAGGACTGAAGTTGCAGGGAAAGGTCCGCGGGTGGCTCGGCGGCGGAAAGGGAGGTGTCGAATTCGCTACGGGTCAAAGAGGTATTTATTCTGGCAAAAGTCTGGCGAAGATAGCCCCGCTGCATTGAAACAACTTCGGAACACAGGCGATTTACTTCCATGTACGAAATTGGAAGCCTGATCATCATCGGCGTCTTCGCGCAGTGGATTGCGTGGCGCCTGCGTGTACCGGCTATTCTCCCCCTCATTCTGGCGGGCATCCTTATCGGCCCGGGTTGGGAGTGGTACTCCGGTCATCGGTTGCTTAGCCCCCGTTTCGACAGCGAAGCCGGCACCGGTCTGTTTCCGGGCAACCTGCTCTATAGCTTCGTATCGCTGTCAATCGGCCTGATTCTTTTCGAAGGCGGGCTTACCCTAAAGCTGAAGGAGATCCGGGGAATGGCGGACAGTATACTTCGCCTGACCACCTACGGCGCCTTTACGACCACCATCGTTGCCGGATTAGCCGCCCACTTCATCATGGGCCTGAGCTGGCAGATCGCTTTCCTCTTCTCGACACTCATTGTCGTGACCGGCCCTACGGTCATCACACCGATCATGCGACAGATCAATGTCAAACGCCAGGTCGCTACCGTTTTGAAATGGGAAAGCATAATCATCGATCCGGTGGGTGCCTTCCTGGCCGTACTCTTTTACAATTTCGTCGTAGCCTATTACGACCCGGAGGCCACCGTCTATAAT
>JBASAV010000710.1:0-1632 GCA_049650785.1 Lewinella sp.
TACTCGATGTCCGACTCAATGGTGGTGGAAACAACTACAAAAATCCGCCGGTCGTGACCGGCATCATCCGCGCGGAGAAGATCAACGAGATCGGCAAGCTATTCGTCATTCTCGGCCGGCGTACCTACTCCGCCGCCCAGAACCTGGTAAACGAACTGGACAACTACACGAATGCGATATTCGTCGGCGAACCTACCTCGGAGAATGTCAATTTCTACGGAGACAACCGCCCGGTGAAGCTGCCGAACAGCGGCCTCGAGGCCCGACTATCCTTCGCCTGGTGGCAGGACAAACCGCAGTGGGAGGACGACGAGTGGCTGGCACCCCACCTGGCGGCGGAGCTATCCTTCGCCGATTACCGCGACAACGTCGATCCCGCCCTACAAACCATCCTGGCCTACGATGGCGACCTGATCCACCTGGACCCGATGGAACGACTGACCGTGCTGTTCGAGGTGGGGGAAATGGATCAGATAAAGACGGAAGCCCGGGCCTTCGTGGAGGATCCCAATTTCCGCTTTTATCCCTTCGAGGAACGGTTCACCGGGGCGGCTAACAATCTGCTCGGGCAGGGCATGACGGACGCCGCCCTGTTCCTCCTCGGTATGACGGCCGAATTGTTTACCGATTCCCCCACTGTATGGTACAGCCTGGCGGAAGCCTTCCGGGCTGCAGAAAATCGCGAGCGAGCGATCGAGCTGCACCAGAAAGTGATCGCGATGGATCCGGACGGCGTCGCGGGAACACAGGCCAGGGAGATGCTGGCGGAGATGAACGCGGAAAAATAGCCCCCCCTACTTTAGGGTCGTGCGCTGTTTCAGGCGTTCCTCGTTATCCGCATCGTGGGAGGACAAAAATATGACGGGCTGCTCGTCGGCCAGCTGCAGCATCCGGCGACAACTTTCGCGGTTTTCGGCTTCGTTCTGGATGGTAGCCGCAAACGAATTTTTGAATAGTCGCTCCTGGTCGCCCACGAGATCTCCGCCAAAGCAGATCAGTCCGTAGTCCGTTTTGAGGAACACGGAGCAGTGTCCCCGGGTGTGGCCCGGTGTTTCTACGAGCACCAGATCCTCCGCCTTCGTGAGGTAGTGGGCGCGGGGAAAGGGGCCGAAGCTTTGGTCGAGGGCCACCGGTTGGAAGTCCGTGCCTTCGGGCCATAGTTGGGGAAAGGCACTGTCCCTGGTTTTCCATTCCCGATCGTTGACGATGACCGGTGTACCGGGGAATTGCCCGAGGCCGCCGGCATGGTCGCAGTGAAGGTGGGTCAGCACTACCCGATCGACCTTCGCCGGAGCAAGGCCGATGGATTGTAGTAGGGGGTCCGCTTCCTCATCCTCGTCGATGCGAAAGCGCATTTCCCGCGTGAAAAAGTGGCGGGAGAGGAAGTCCAGCCCGGCAAAATAGGTGGGATCCTTCATGGCTACCGTGTTCCCGGTATCGATCAGGAAAGTTCCTTCCGGGTGCTCTATCGCCCAAATCCAGACTGGTATCCACTCCGCCCATTGCTTATCCAGGAAGGAGAGCAGCGTGCTGACCATACCGGGCCGTTTGCAATTCACCACGCGTTCCTTCAGGGCTATGGTGCCGGTGGATAGGCCGTGGATGCGCAGGTCCTGGCCGGCAGATGGATAC
>JBASAV010000711.1:0-14835 GCA_049650785.1 Lewinella sp.
CCTTATGGCGGAACTGTTCCTGGGGGACGTGCCCCTCCCGGCCCTTACGATCGGGGCGATGGTGTATGTGGGGACGTTGCTTAGGAAGCCGTCTTTGCTGGGGTAGAGGCGGAGCGCCGAGCGATCAGCGATTGTTAGGGCGCCGGAGCGCAGGCGAAATGCCTTCCCAAAAATTTAATGTAAGCCGCGGCGATCAACCCGTCGCGGCGGGGTGTTTTATACCCAATGCGATAGTAAAACTATCGCGCGACCGTCGCCACGGGATTGGCCCTATTGACACCTAATGGTTTGCCCGTGATGCTGCTGAATGCCCTGGAGTTATCCCTGCCCCTGACCGACCCGGTCATCAAGTTCCTGGTGATCCTCGTGACCATTTTACTGGCGCCCCTGCTGCTCAATCGCATCCGCGTTCCGCAGCTGCTGGGTTTGATCGTGGCCGGTGCCGTTATCGGTCCCCACGGTTTTAACCTGATGGAGCGCGACAGCGGTATCATCCTTTCGGGGACCGCCGGTCTGCTGTATATCATGTTCCTGGCCGGTCTGGAGATCGACCTGGCCGATTTTAAGAAGAATAGCACCAAGAGCGCGGTATTCGGTCTGTACACCTTCCTTATCCCAATGGCCGTCGGCACCCTGGCTGGCTTCTACGTGCTGGGGTTTGGCTGGCCGACCGCCGTTCTGCTAGCCAGTATGTTTGCCTCCCATACCCTGATAGCCTACCCGATGATCAGTCGGATGGGCGTGTCGAAGAACCGCGCCGTCAACATCACCGTCGGCGGTACGGTCATTACCGATACCCTGGCGCTGCTCGTGCTGGCCGTCATTGTCGGCATGACCACCGGGGAGGTAGGCGTGGAATTCTGGGTTCGCCTGACGGTAAGCATCCTGGTATTCGGTCTGGTGGTCCTGTTCGGATTTCCGGTCATCGGCCGCTGGTTTCTCAAACGCTTTGACGACGGGGTGACCCAGTACGTATTCGTGCTGGCGATGGTCTTCCTGGGCGCGGTACTCGCCGAGGTAGCGGGTATCGAGCCGATCATCGGGGCCTTCCTCGCTGGCCTGGCCCTTAACCGCCTGATTCCCCTGACGAGTCCACTGATGAACCGGATCGAATTCGTGGGCAACGCCATCTTCATACCGTTTTTCCTAATCGGCGTGGGTATGCTGATCGACTACCGGGCCTTCCTTACGGATATGAACACCATCCGGGTGGCGGCGGTGATGACCGTGGTGGCGCTTGCCACGAAATACCTCGCCGCGTGGCTCACCCAGCGCACTTACGGCTATACCGCCGATGAGCGCAGCCTCATCTTCGGGTTAAGCAGCGCACAGGCTGCCGCTACCCTGGCCGCCGTTCTGGTAGGTTACAATACCATCATCGGTACCGACCCGGGCGGGGAGCCCATCCGACTACTGAACGAGAACGTGCTGAACGGAACCATCCTCATGATCCTGGTCACCTGTACGGTGGCGTCACTGGTCGCGCAGCGGGGTGGGGCGAACGTGGTGCGGCTCGAAGAGGCGGAAGCCCCTGAAGTGGAAGAAGAAATTACGGAACGTATCCTCATTCCCGTGAGCAACCGCGATACCGCCGAAGAGCTCATCAATCTGGGCGTGACCCTGAAGCCAAAGACCCGCGGGCAACTCTACGCCCTTAGCGTCATCGAGCAGGACCTGCAGGACACCGTGTCCGAATCCCGGGCCAGAAAGGTGCTGAACAAAGCGATTACCACGGCCTCCGGTGCCGACCACGAGATGGTGGAACTGCTGCGCTACGACCTCAACGTATCCAACGCGATTACCAGCGTGATTCGGGAGAACCACATCAGCGATCTCATCCTGGGGCTGCACGTCGAGAAGGGCATCTCCCGCTCGTTCCTCGGCAATCTTACGGAGGGTATTCTTTCCCGGTGCAATACGACCACGCTAATTTACAAGCCGGCCCAACCGTTTGCGACCATCAAGCGTCACCTGGTCATTTTTCCGGAGCGGGCCGAAGAAGAACAGGGCTACGAGGTGTGCCTGGATCGTCTGTGGAACATTGCGAAAAACAGCGGCGCGCGCATGGTCTTCTACGGTACGGTGCATTCCCTGGAGGCGATCCGGGAACGAAATGCGCAGTTGCCCATCGATGCCGTATTCGTGGACTTTTCCGACTGGGACGATTTCCTGATTCTATCGCGTGACTTCACCATCGATGACAACCTCATCCTGGTCATGAGTCGTCCGGATAGTCCGTCGTATCACCGCAGCATGCGCAAGATCCCCGGCTACCTCAATAAATACTTCACGACCAACAGCTTCATCCTGATCTACCCCATGCAGGAAGGCGTGATCGACACCTTGACCACCAACCTGAAGGATCCGTCGTTTACCGCGCCGCTGCGGCACTTTCGGGGGATGGGTAAAACGCTCGCCGATCGCCTGGGTAAGCGGGGAGGTGGCGGGAGTTCGGGCCCGGTGTTAGGCCCCGTAAGTTGATGAGCGCGATCGTCCTTTCGGATATATAAGTTTCCGCCGCTGGAGATAGCTACCGTATGCCAGCCTGAACGGGCGGCACCCGCCGTCTACCGGATCCCATTTAGCTGAAGAATAGACGAGGCAATCGTAATGACGGTGGAGGTAGCTAAAGACCGGCTATCTTGCTCGAGCCTCCGTTTTCACCACCAGCTTCCTAGCTAACCCAGTAGCCTGCCCCAAAATGACCATTGAAAAGCTGACTTTTGGGTATGAGAATACGCTCGTTTTCGAAGACCTGACGATTGAACTGACCCGGGGTAAAATCTACGGCTTGGTGGGGCCGAACGGGATCGGAAAAACCACCCTGATTTCTCTCCTCTCGGGCATCCAGCGTAATTACCGGGGAAGTATCAAAGGCATAGAGCGACCCGGCCTGCTGCTGCAGAATACCTCCTTCTACGATAATCTGACCGGGCAGGAGAATCTACGGTTGGTATGCAACGATAAACAAATCCACCACGATCGGGCGGAGGAGGTACTCCGGCTGGTGGCGATAAGGCCCGCACTGGCAAAGCAAAAATTCAAGACCTATTCTCAGGGGTACCGACAACGGCTGGGAATTGCGCGGAGCTTACTCACCGACAGCGACCTGGTATTATTGGACGAACCCTTTACGGCCGTGGATGTAGAAACCATCGGCATAATCAAAAAAGCAATCGTTCGGTATGTCGCTAAAACCGGTAAAACGATCATTCTTTCTTCGCACCAGCTCCGGGAAATTGAAGACATTCTCGACCTTATTCTGCTGGTTAAAGATCGTAAACTGATTTCCCTTCAGTCAGATGAATGGGTATCGGGTAACAAGGGGGCTCACCAGATTTTCGTCACTTTTCCAGCTTCCCACAATACGGTGGAGGCCTTACGTGCTTGTCGGCAAATCAAGGAGATGCAGGCCGTCCAGGAAATAATACGCATTCAACTGGAAGACGGATGCACCATCAGTGACCTGCTAGCCTACATGGAGGAGCGGCAGTTAGCGTGGAAGCGGATTGACCGCAAGATGCCCCTGGAATTTCTCTACGCAACCCATTCGGCATGAACGGGGCACTCGCTAACCTAGGTCTCGAGTTTAAGAAGCTTAGGATTACCTATTTGATGCTGATCTGTTTGGGGTTTTCCGCCGTCCCCTTTCTGATCACGCAGGGATTTCTCTACTTCCACCGCGAAGAACTAACGGGTCAACCCCTAGCCATCATTACAGCGAATAATCTGGGGTCGTGGTCGGCGCTGTTGTATCCGCTGTTTATCATCGTCCTGACGCAGTCGCTGGTCGATGTGGAGCGGAAAGGAAACTTGCTACTCTACGGTCGCTCCTACCGATGCCGATGGCTGGGCTTCATCATCGGGAAGGTGATGGTGGTGTTGACCGCGCTGGTGGTCGTCACCTTGCTCAATACGGTTTTCCACGTGGCGCTGATCTATTCCCTGGCGGACCGGATGATGGCCAGCGATGTCCCCGGTATGTTGCGCGCCGATATGCTTGATTTTATCCGGATTGCCCTGGCCATTATTCCCCTGGTATTTTTCCACCTAGTGATTGCGCTATTGATCGAGCGATCGGGAATAGCTTACCTGGTGGGTATTCTGCTCCTGGTCACGGGCATCCCCATCATTAATCTGACGGATTTGGTCGGGAATCCCTACGCTTTTGGTATTGCCAGTTTGAAGCCGAGTTTAGGATTGGAAGCCCTGCTGTTTCCGGGCACCATTATCATCCTGTTGTCTCTGCTAATCTCCAATTGGACGCTAAGGAGGTAGAGCGTATTGCAGAAAGAGATAAGGTTATCTATTTCAACGGGGCGGTAGCCGGAGCTACCACGGTCTGGTATTACCTTTTCCCAGAGCATACTGAAATTCAGTCCATCGGGCAAGGATTTTGCCACCGCATTCGCCGATACGGGGGTTGTCCGCACCTACGTAATCACCATCAATGCGCAGCAACGGACCTTCCCGGGACGACGAAGTAGTTTGCTAGGTAAGAGGTTGCTATAAACCGACCCAATTCGATTAAAGCCGCTTTCCCGCGCTCCGCCGCCATAAATTTGTCTGGCAATGGGCGTGCGTTTAGCCGACTGGCCGGCCAATATATTACAGCCGCAAACCGCACGGGGCTGCAGCCGAACTGTAGCCTAGCATCCACCAAGTACCGACCGGAATGCATCATCCAGCCGGAATCCTAACTTCGGTGGTGCTTCCCGTCGCGTGTCGCTGTTCGATGACGGTTCACGCATAAATCCCCGACTATGGCCAGCCGGCAGTACGCTCCCCGCGACGCCCTGTCCGTCACCCGTATCCGGGGGCGGATCGTCGGATTCGATACCCTGCTGCATCCCACCGACGTCACCCTCGGCCACTATGCGTGGGAGGAAAGCGGCAGCCGGACGGAGGTGGGCTACCTCACCGACGGGCGGTTCGGCTTCGAACTGCGGCTCAGCGTGATCACGATGTGGTGGATCATCTACAACAACCGGGCCTGGAACTTCCTGCTGCCGCCGGGGGAAGAGGTGGAGCTGGAACTGACGCCGGGGTCACCGCGCTACCAGCTACGGGCGCCCCACCATCCGCTGGTGCAGGAAAGCCTGCTACTCCTCCCGCAACTGAACAATGCGGCGGCCTTTGCCGGCGGCCCCCCCATGCAGTCGGACACCGATCCGTGGGCGTATCGCGCCTACGCGGACCGCCAGGAAAAGATGCTACGGGAGAAACTGGAGCGGCTTACCGGAGAGCTGCCCGTGACCGACGACCGCCTGCTGAGCTGGGGGCGGCAATTCGTGGACTACGGCCAAAAGCGGAACGTGCAGTTGTTTCCCTTCGTCGTGGTCCGGAAGCCCGGTCCGGAACGGGATCGATTAATGCCCGCCACGGTTTACCCCGATTTCCCGCTGCGGCTTGCGGAAGGAGAGGTGTATGCGAACGATTACCGGGACTACGTCTACCACCAGTTGCTTCCGGAACACCAGGCGGCCCGGATGGCAGCGGAGCAACTGGAGCCGGAAGATCCGATATGGGAACGGTATGCATACCAACGAGCCTTTATCGACCGGATCGACCACGCCTTTACGCACGACTTCTTACTGCTCCGCTTGCTGTACGCTGCACTGTTTGGCGACCGCATCCCCGTGCGGATACGGGCGGATGCGCGCGCATTTATCCTGGAAACGCCCTTTCCCCTGTTCCGGGAGCCCCTACGGCAGCAGCTTAAACTACTGGAAACGCCGGCGGATACTATGTCTACCACGGCGCGGATGCTCGATATCCCGGTGGATATGGACAACCCCTTTCCGGACTTGCTGCGCAGGCACCGGGGTAGGGTAGTCGTGCTGGATTTCTGGGCTACGTGGTGCGGCCCCTGCCGGAGTGAGTTGGAGGAGATCTACCCGCAGCTAGTATCCCGGTACCCGCCGGAAGCGGTAGCCTTCGTTTTTCTATCCATCGATCAGTTGGACGACCTGTGGCGCAATTTCGTGGCCACGCTTCCCTTTCGGGGCGAGCACCTGCGGCTGACCCGCGAGCAACGGACGGTGGCAACCGATCTGTTCGGCATCGCGGGTTTCCCCCACCAGGTGGTCTTCGACGGGTACGGACGGTTGGTAGCCAGGTCGGTGCCGGAGGGAGCGGCGGGGCTGCGGAAGATGCTGGATGGGTTGGTGGGAAAGAACGAAGGTCCTCCCGGAACCCCTCGCTGAATTGATGATTTGCGTCGGGGCGCGGGACGAGGCGGATTCCGTACGGGTCTGTGGCCCTCTTAGAGGGGTTGATTGTGCAAAATCCTATTCAATCATTGCAAAATGCTGATCATAGCGTGCCGTGCGTATGGAAAACCGTGGGGTGATTACCAAATTGGGGGTCTAATACCCCGACGGAGCTTCCGGAGGTCATACACGTTCAAGGATATTCCTAAAGAGGATACACTAACACTTTCGATCATGCAAAGATTTTTACTAAACGCACTGGCCGGCATGGCCTTTGCCCTGCTCTTTATGACAAGCCTGCAGGCACAACAACTCGCCTTTCCGGGGGCGGAGGGCTTTGGGCAGTACGCCGTCGGCGGCCGGGGCGGGGAGGTGTACCACGTCACTAACCTGGACGATTCCGGCCCCGGATCATTCCGGGACGCGGTGAGTCAGCCCTACCGGATCGTGGTGTTCGACGTAGGCGGGGTCATCAATATCGCCACCCGCATCGCGGTAAACCACCATATCTACGTAGCGGGACAAACCGCACCCGGGGAGGGCATCACGATCTACGGAGACGGACTGGCCTTCAATAGCAGCTCCGGCGATAACATCATTCGCTACATCCGGATCCGGATGGGCAAGAACGGGGAGAGCGAGAAGGATGCCGTCGCCGTATCGGGGGGCAAGAACTACATCTTCGATCACGTATCTATTTCCTGGGGCCGGGACGGAACGCTCGATGTTAACGGTAATGGCATCGACAGCCTCACCTTTCAGGACTGCATCATCGGGCAGGGCATCAACAACACCAATCACTCCACCGGGGGGCTGATGCAGAGCGGACAGTGGTCCGTCATCAGATCGCTATACATCGATAACAAAACCCGTAATCCGAAGGCCCGCGGATCGCACGAGTTCATCAACAGCGTGCTCTATAACTGGGCCGAGAATGGCTACATCATGGGGGATACCGAGGGTCGGTCGGAGAGTAACCTGGTCGGCAACTACTTTATCTATGGTCCGTCGAGTGATGCGAATTCCCACATCACCCGGACCACCGCGGCCTTTCACGTGTACGCGGAGGACAACTGGATAGATGACAATACCAACGGGGTGTTGGACGGAGAACTCATCACGGATTACTTCACGGCCACGGTAGTGAATAGCCCCTTCGATCACCCCGGCGTCAATGAAGTGCTGACGGCGCAGGAAGCGGTAAGCTACGTGGTGGACAACGTCGGGTCATCCATCCGGCGGGATAGTGTCGATAAATTCCTGATCGACGAACTGACCTCCTACGGAACGAAGGGGCAGATCATCGACACCGAAGACGACAACGGTATCATCAATAATGTTGGTACCGTTTACGGCGGCTCCGCCCCCCTCGACACGGACGGGGACGGCATGCCCGACGCCTGGGAGATCGACCGCGGGCTGGACCCAAACGCCGCCGATGATACCGGGGACGACGACCAGGACGGCTACACCAACATCGAGGAGTACCTGGACTGCCTGGTAACCGGCGAGGGCGCCTGTGACTTCAACGTAGTGATCGACTGTAACGGAGACACCGACGGAACCGCCTACTACGATGAGTGCGACCGCTGCGTGGGCGGTAATACCGGTCTGGAAGCCTGCGTCACCGACTGTAACGGCGACCAGAATGGAACCGCCTCGATTGACGATTGCGGGGTATGCAGCGGCGGGGCAACCGGTATCGAGGCGTGTACCGGCGCCATCCAGGGCGAGGATTTCTGTACGGCCATCGGCATATCCGAAACGAACAACGAAGGATACATAGGAGACGGATATCTCAACCTCGACAACGAGTTGAATGCTACCGCTACGTACTACATCATCGCGTCCGAAGCCCAGACGGCCACTTTCCAGGTACGCTACGCCAACGGCGCCGGCAGTTCCCGGGGATTGAATGTATTGGTTAACGGACTGCAGCAGGGCACCATTTCCGGTGCGTACACCGGTGGCTGGACTACCTGGCTCGAAGAAGGCGTGACGCTCAGCTTACGCGAGGGACCCAATCAAATCGCCCTACAGGCCAATACGAATGATGGGGGGCCGAACGTCGACCTGATTGCCTTTGACAGTCCGACCGTATCCGTTTCCGCCTGTACGGACTGTAACGGGGAAGCCGGCGGCACCGCCTATTTCGACGACTGTGGTGCGTGTGTAGGTGGCTCGACGGGCGAGGAGGCCTGTGCGCTAGATTGTAACGGAGACCTGGATGGCTCGGCCTATCTGGATAATTGTGGCGTGTGCGTAGGAGGTAATACCCCGAACTCACCCTGTGCCGCCTTCATAGAGGCCGAAGAGGCCTGCTACGTCGACGGCATCGCCCTAGAATCTTCCAACACCGGCTACTCGGGGGCCGGCTACGTCAACACCGATAATGCAATCGGCGTGGCGGTCGTGTGGCAGGTAGAAAGCGCGAATGCCGATAGTACCCTGCTGTCTTTTGTCTTCGCCAATGGCGGATCGGGCAACCGGGACGGCATATTATACATCAACGGCGACAGTATCGGGGTGGTGGCGCTGGCCGCTACCGGTAGCTGGACGACCTGGAACACGGTCAGTCTGGATATCTACTTAGCGGCGGGTGTTAACGTCATTGAACTGGTGGCCAACTCCAGCGGCGGATTGGCCAATCTGGACGTGCTGAATTTCTCTACCGCCGTAACCAGTGCTCCCTGTGATCTCACGTCGGTATCCGGAGTAAACCAGCAGCGTCTCCGTATCTATCCCAATCCTACGACCGGCACGGTGTATTTCTCTGCCTCCACTAGCTGGGAACTTACGACAATCGAAGGCAGGCGGCTGTCCCAGGGCACGGGTACGCAGGCGGATTTGTCCGATACCCCCGCCGGGATGTACTTTATCCGGACGCCGTTCTGGGTTTATAAGTTGGTTAAGCAGTGATCGGGAGGTAAGCGGTCGATATTCCTGAGCAGCGGCTCCATTTTCTGGTATTTCCGGGGAGTGGAGCCGCTGTTCCGTTGAACCGGCGTAGAAGTTGACGGTGGCGGCTACCGAAACGTAGGCGCATCATCGTTCGATCTCAGCCCTGGTGATAACGTCGGTGCTTGTGCTTAATCTCTTTGACCACATCACCTTTGCCGGGACCCTTTATGATCACGTTCTTTATAATCATATCGGCGGGCACAAATTCAATAGGTGCGGGATCTACACCAAACTCACTTAACCACTGGCCCAATTGGTCGGCGGAGCTCAGGTAGTAAAGGGCGCCTATCTGCGCCCAGGCGTGTGCTCCCGCGCACATCGGACAGTGTTCGCCCGTGGTATACATGGTGGTCCGGCGGCGTTCTTCGGGGGCTAGATTTTCCAGTGCCCAATAGGCCAACTTTATTTCCGGGTGGGCCAGTGCATTCTCTTCATTTATCCGGTTTCTGGCTTCCGCTATAACTTCATTATCCGCATTGACAAGAATAGAACCAAATGGCTGATCGCCGGCTTGCAGTGCTTCTTCCGCTAGCCGTAAACAGTGTTCAAATAGCTTTAGGTCGGTTGGTGTGAATACGGTCTCCGGATTCGTGTTGCTGTTGGGCATACTATATTAGTTAGGGTGGTGTCTCTTAAAGGCTTGTTCAGGGGCCAGAGGGCAATCCAGCTCGTTTATGCTTTTCCCATAAAAAGCAAGGGCAATTTCATGATTTCCAATTATGGAAGCTGCTGTACAAGTTCCCCAAGAATAAACAGGCACCAGTAGCTCATATGGGTTATCCATCCATTTGCACTGTAATTTGCGCAAGCTATTTGGCGATGCTGCATTATCTGCGGCAATTCTATGATAACCAATACTACGACGTTTATTTGGACACCTTAAGGTACCCGAGGGTGATTTTCTATACGATCATGTTCAGTCCGCTGCTAATTTTGTCCATCAAGTTGTACAAAAGGGAATGTGAAAAGTATAAGCTGTTGGACGGCTAGAGGGGCAATAATGTAGTCTGGATTTAATCTGATCAAATCCCATATCAAACAGGCTGAAGGGTTTATCCTCGTTGGAGCATATCTTATGTATAACGGTCCATTAGCCCTTAGCCGAAGCCCGCGGTTCGTGACCTTAGGGTAGAAGACGCAACTTGTATATTTTTCGATACTACTGGTGCCGGTCTTCTCCAACCAAAAATGAAGGCTTTAATCCCTATGCACCTTCGCCTTTTACTCGCCATCTTCGATCTACTCTTCTTCCTAGGTCCGTCCACGCCCACGCGGCTATTGCCGTTGGAGCTGCTTTATGGATACGACTGAGTGGAGGGGAATCGGGCCTAAATATTCCTCCGCTTTGTCGGTCAGGCAGTATGCTTTGGGTTGCGCACAAGTCCTGAGCGCGTATCTTGGGATCATGAATCGATTCCATTATCTCGCCATTTCCCTTACGGCATTTTCCCTGCTCGTTTTTCGCATGTCGACACCTGCCGCTAATGATGCTATCCAGGAGCAAAGTGGGGTAGAGGATGTCCTGGAGCAGGAGATTGATAGGCTGGAAGCCACGCGGAGTGAGATAGACCACGATCAACCGCTCTACCTGGAAGGTGAGCACCGCAGGTAGTATATAAGAAAGCGAAAGAGCTACGAGACTTTTTATCCTTTAGTGACGCGTACTAGAAGGTTCGTGGAGTGATTACGGATATGTTCCTCTACATCCACGGACCTTTCCCCTGACCTGCCCGTAACACCCAAACCCAATGCAATTCCGCTTTTTATTTGCCTGTTTGGCTCTGCTACCGGCCGTGGTATTTGCCACGCATAACCGCGCCGGGGAGATTATCGTACGTACCGCCGGCTGCGAAAACGCCTCCGATGCGCTTACGGCCTGCGCCACCATCATTACCTATACCGAAACGGCCCAAACGGAAGTGGACCGCGACAGCCTCCTGCTGAATTGGGGCGACGGAGCGCAGGAAATGATCGCTCGCACCAACATCATTCCTACCTCCACACCAGGAATCCAACGAAACGAATACCGGATCTGCCACTCTTACCCCGCCTTTGGGCGGTACCTGCTCAGTTTTCAGGACGTCAACCGCACCGCCAGAGTAAGAAACATTAGTAACTCAGTGAATACGCCCTTCAGCGTCTTCACGTCCTTTTTACTAACTAATCCGATCACGGGTCGGTGTAACAACTCCCCCGAATTGAGCCTGGACCCCGTGGACAACGCCTGTATCGGGTCCGTATGGACCCATAATCCAGGGGCCTTTGACGTCGATGGCGACAGTTTAGCCTTTGCATTTACCGTCCCCACTTACGCGGCCCGCGCCGAGATACCCAGTTACGTGCTGCCCGATGAGGTGGGTGGCTCCAATGGAAACCTGTCCATTGATCCCCGTACCGGACAGATTACCTGGGATGTCCCTACAATGGCGGGCGAGTACAATTTGGCCATCCTGGTCGAATCCTTCCGCAACGGGATACCCCTGGATACGCTCGTCCGCGACATGCAGATATTTGTGGACGATTGCTTTAACGGGCCTCCGGTCCTGGAGCTGGCGGAGGAAGCCATCACGGTAGTAGCCGGTGAGGTGGTAGAGTTCGACGTGGTGGCTATCGCCCCCGTATCCGAAGATCAACTGGTCAACCTGATGGCTGGCGGCTACCCCTTCCGTCTGACCGATAACCCGGCCTCCTTCCTGCCGGGAGACACTGACAAACAACCCGACCCCCTGCGCAAAACTTTCCGCTGGGCCACCACTTCCGCCGATATTAGCAACCAGGCATACTTCGTGGTCTTCCGAGCGGAGGACAACGGGGCCCCGGCACCCACGGGTCTGTCGACACTGCGTACGGTATCCATCAAAGTTGTGGCAGCCCCGCCAACCGATTACCAGCTGTTTCGTCCTGGGGTCCAGTACCTCTATGAAAATCCGGATTTCCGTTCGCGTACGTACGGATTCGGTACCCAGTTCTATGGCGTCTGGATGGATAGTCTCGGATGTGGTGCCCTTTACGGCTCCCTTGAGGAAGTTCAGCGAGATGGCGAAAGGTGCGTGGTGAAGGTGCCCTCCCCCTTTGGATATAGCATCTGCCAGACCCCGGACAGCACCGTAATGCACTTCGGACCGGATTCCCGACTGGTACTTTACCAATCCGCTGTGGTGGGCACTCGCTGGGTGGCCCGCGACAGCGCAGGGGTGTTGATCTACGCGCAAGTTTTATCGGAAGCTGCAACTACGGTATTGGGCATAACGGACACCGTGAAGTCCATTGGTTTCTACACGGAGCAGGGAACTGCTACAGGTCCTACCGTGACCATCGGAAAACGTACCGGACTGGTAGATGGTAGTCGCTTCTATCGCATCGGACAAGAGAGCTTGCCCCTAAGCTTGGCGGGACTGAGCGAGCCGGCGGTAGGTTTCCAATTGCCACCGCCTAGCAGCTACGGACTAGCACGGGTCGGGGATACTTTTCAAATCGCAGCTTCTAATCCCCGTTACTTAGACGAAGCATTTCTCGACCGTACGGACCTTGCCGTAAGCTTTGCAACGGTGATCATTCTATCGGTGGATTCCTCCCACCAGGATAGGTATATCTACGAAGTGGAAGCGGATCTTTACCGTACCGAGCAGGGGGTGAATGTCCCTTTCGCTCTGGATACGATCTTCACGTATGCTCACCGAAGGCTCCCCACGGAAATGCTCCGGCAACCGGGCGCTCGGCGCGACACTATGGTAGCGGGAGTGAATCAGTCAGACCTGCTGAAGGTCTTCCGTGACAGCTGCGGGCTGGTCCATCAGCGGCTTTCCACCCCCGCGCGTTTTCAGGAGAATGACTCCTGCGGTTTGGACGAAGCGGAGTTGGACGCCAATCCCGGACCCGTCTACGTAGAGCATATACCCTTCCACCTCGACGTGATGGACACACAGGGGGGGCGCCAGTCGGTGATCCTGCAGTATCTGGGAACTGATAGGCAGCAGTGTGGAACGTATGTAGAGCAAGTCGATATCCTGCTTTCCGATAATAACCCGCCGAATGCAGATGGCCTGCCTATTGACGTCTACCCTAATCCTACCGCCGATCTACTCACGGTGACCTTTCCGGGGGAGTCGGGTCCGTATGACCTGGATCTATACAGCCTTTCCGGTCGACGGTTGCAGATGGTCGGGGACGTACGTGACGAGCACACGCTGTCGCTGGGGAAGCTGCCGCGCGGTGTATATATCCTGGTCGTTAAAAAGAACGGTCACCCGGTGGCACGTCGGCGCGTAATTTTGCGGTGACCTGATCGACTGTTGTCTGAGGCACCAAGGTGAATGAATACTATCCCAGGACTGGCTGCCAATTTTGATCAATTGGTGCTTATAGAAGGGGGAGAATGCTGGTTTTTCGAGCGATGCCAATCCCTATATACGGCATACTTCGTGTGGAAGTGTAACGGAATCCCTGTATTTGAAAGAGGCAGATCAGTTAGATTTTGCACTCCACGGGGTCGTGCTTTTGGGGGAGGTGGCACGATGCTTCCACCTCCGGGTAGCGCGCCGGCGTAGCCGCAGCCAGCGGCGCTTAACTATACCAAAGGGTGGGTAGGGTACTGGGATTCATGTAATAACGCCGCGTATATCCATACTTTTGTTCCATAGGAAATGGAACGATAATGCAGATCGCTGGCTATCTCCGGGGTTGATTTGTGCAATCATGCAGTATCTTCTCCTTTCTTCAATTTGGCTATTGAGTGTTTCGTGGGCACTGGCCCAGCAGCAGCTTTACACGGAACCCTACCGTCCCCAATTCCACGTTTCTCCGTCGACGGGCTTCATGGGCGACCCGAACGGTCCCATCAAGTTCGACGGGCAATATCACCTATTCTGGTGGGGGCATCTCGTATCCGATGACTTGGTACACTGGGAACAGCTCAATACCAACGCCCTAACCGATACCCCGGCGGGCTACGGCAACTGGTCGGGCAGCGTAGTGGTGGATACGGCCAACACCGCCGGCTTCAATACCGCCACCGACACGGCTATGATCGCGGTCTATACGCTCCATACGAATAGTACGGACGTGCAGCGACAGGCCCTAATCGCGTGCAGTATTCGGAGGGAGATTTTACCATCGCACAAATCTTCATCAACTTAACGGTTGGCAGGGGGGCGGAACACGGGGAGCCTGGGTACCCAGCTGATCGTAGGCGGAAGGAAAGCGGCCTGATGCCCCACCGGAACTATTCCGTCGGGCCGGCCTTTGGTTTGAGAAAGTGATGATGGAACTTGGCATTCCTGGTAACCACCTTGGCGTCCGTGGTACGTGCCGTTTTTGGTGTGCCGTACGGTTTATGGGAAGTAAATAGAAAGACCGACTACATCGCAGCGACCTCCGAATGAGCCGCGTAAAACCCATTGGTCTTTATCAAGACGCCGCCTCAACCCCCCGTTTCTATGGTGCATAAGGTCTGCGTATTTTACATTGAAATTGATAACTCTACCCATCTCCGATTATAGCCAATGAGACTACTATTACTGGCAACTTGCCTGTTTGCCTGCTCGAAACATTCGATTCCTGAGGTAAGCAACGACGCAGAAATTGCCGCCTTGGTTAGCGCGGTACTCGCTGACTACGGACCTGAGGTTTGTGTGGACCCTACATCTCTGAGGGTGCCACCCAC
>JBASAV010000712.1:0-2115 GCA_049650785.1 Lewinella sp.
ATCGATCCCTTCCGGATCGTTCACGATCAGGGGCGGTACGGTGGGAGCGTGGGCCTTCAGATTCGGGAAGAATATTTCGTCAATCGGGTGGGGGAGACGTAGCCATATCACATCGAAATCCAGCAGGTTAAGCTCCCGGTCGTTACCGGTGAAGGCGGATCCGTCGGAGGAGTAAGTCAACTTTCCCTCAACCGGGAAGCCATATACCTGCGCGCCGTCGCCCGAAAAAAAGGCGTCGTTGCGGTGGTTCCCGCGACTGGCTACGGTGACTTTGGCGCACCGCGGGTCGGCGACCAACGTATTGACCAAAGCGTATAGTGAATTCTGATCGGAGTGACCGCTATGGTCGGTAAGTACGAGAAAAGTCAGTCGCTTCATGCGGGAATTTCGGAAAGCAGGGTGGGGTCGTCGTTCAGGCTGGAGAACAGGCGAAGGCTGAATTTGCCCTTGCTGTTGAAAAGTTTCTGCGCCATCCGGTCGATTGCGATGGTGCTGAGGACGGTCTGGATGTAGGCTTCGATGAGATCGTCCAGTCCGATGCCCAGTTTATTGAAGTCGCGCCGGTCCATCAGCAAAAGGCGGTTGGTGTCGCTGGTCCACTCGTTGTCGCCGAGTTTGGCCGATAGGTTAGTGCCAAGCATGCCCCAGCTTTCGGCTCCGCCTTCGAGACGGTCCGCCAGGGGTTCTTCCGCCCGCCGGCTGTAGCAGCAGATGGGGCGGATGCCGTCTTCGGTGCTGCTCACCATCAGGCGTACGTCGCTGACGAAGGTGCGGCCTTTCTTATCGGGGATAGTCCCTACGTGGAAGAACTTTCCGTCACCGCCGGTCGAACTCCAGCGGTAGTTGCCGATGAGACTCTGCACGATAAAGCGCTCGTAGTCGATCTCTTCGGCCATGAAAGCATCCAGTTCCAACTGGTTGGTGATGGTGTACACACCCTGGCCGGCGTTGCTGTAGGGGACCTTCACAACCGCCTGCCCGCCGAGTTTGGCTACCCAGAGGGGAATTTCGTTCCGGCTCACGTCCCAGATCGTCTCCGGGGTGTGGATCTTGAGGCCATACTTCCGTAGTTCTCCGTTGTAAAGGTCGTAGGCCTTCGCGGCCACCATTTTATTGCGCCCGCCCGCCAGACAGGTGACGATGGGATTGAGGATGCGCGTTTTGGAGTTCAGGGGCAGCCGGGTCCAGGGACGTTGGGTGAGGTAACGGAAGGCCGCCCGCAGCCGGACCCATTCCCCTTCGTAGCGGGCGTACAGCCAGCCATCCTCGGTTTTGAGGTGACGTTCCGGCGCATTGTAGTAGTCGCAGATGTAGAGTACCTCCTCCTGAAACGCGTCGGCAATGGCGGCGGCGTATCCGCTGGCCTCCATCGGATTCTTATCGTAGATGACCGCCAGGCGCCCGTCCTTCTTGTTCTGCCGCTTTTCCACCATAGGCTTGAAGGTCCGCTCGACGAGCACGCGGTAGCCGCCTTCTTCCTGGTGGTCGTCGGTCAGCGGCATACTTTTCTGGCCGGAGGGACAGCTGTTGTTTTCGATGATGACCATGCGCCGGCGCCCCTGAGCCGTGGTGGCGTTGATCAGATCGGCCCCGCCCCAGAGAAAATACTTGCAGCGGTAGGCCAGTATTTCCCGTAATCCGTCCGGGTCGACCAGTGGGTTCAGGTGGCAGTAGCGGCTGACCATCCGTTCCCGGTCCAGGTTCAGAAAGAAGCTCACCATGGGGTGGATAGTCGCATTCAGGGCCTTGGGATACCAGTGCGTTTCGGCTTTAAAGGCTCCGGGCGCTATATTTTGGATGGGTGGATTCGTCAAGTTGCCGGTATGAGTTTATTGCGTCGAACGCAGGAAGTGGCCTAAATGTCGAGCAGGGATGAAATTTGCTGAACGATTTTCCTTGATTAGCACAGTGGTCTGCCGAACCCGCACCCTGGGCAGACCAGCTGGCGCTGGGCGGACCAGGAGGCGCTGGGCGGGCCAGGAGGCCAGACCCGTGGTCTGCCGAACGTAGCGTAGCGGAGTTCGTCCGCCCACGGGTTCCCAAGCGATTTCCCTGGTACTAGTAATATCGACCCGCCTCCTGGGCGGACCAGGAGGCGCTGGGCGGACCAGGAGG
>JBASAV010000713.1:0-4240 GCA_049650785.1 Lewinella sp.
TCGACGCCAACTTCCACCAAGCATCGAGGGCGCTCTTCACGTTGATCATCGCTATGGCGATGGCTATTCCGAGAATACTGATTACAGCCGAGGAAATGTACAGAACCCGCACGCCCTCCCGATCGGAAGCCGTCCGCTTAAAGTATTTGTTATAGTAATCCGTCAGAAAGACAGTGGCCGAGCTATTAAAGCTCGTGGAGATAGTACTCATGCCCGCGGCAAAGATCGAGGCAACTAACAAGCCGCTTAATCCCGCAGGCAGGGCGTTCACGATGAAGTAAGGAAACACCCTATCACTCTTGGTTGCGTCCTGAAGCTCAACGGGCAGGGTAGCGGCCGATTGATAATAAGCAAAAAGAGCGGTACCGATAAACAGGAACAGGGCGGAAATAGGTACGTACATCAGCCCTCCCACCAGGGCCGAGCGTTGCGCCTCCTTTTCCGACTTTGAGGCCATGTACCGCTGGACATAATTTTGGTCAATCCCGTAGTTCTGCAGGTTGATGAAGATTCCGTAGACCAGTACTACCCAGAAGGTAGTCGTGTTAAGTTCCCCGCCGAATGACCCCAGACTAAACTTATCCTGCCGGGAGGCAATGTCAAACACTTGCCCGGGTCCTTCAGGCATAGAAAACAGGATAAATCCGAGACAGGCCAGAGCACCAACGATCAGGACAATGCCCTGGATCGCGTCAGTCCACAGAACCGCAGATATACCCCCCAGCACGGAATATACCGCTACCACCAAACCGGTGAAAATGATAATTACCGTGATATCCCAGCCAGTGATCGCATTCAGTGTTAGCGCCAGAAGATAGAGAATGGTACCGATGCGCATCAGTTGGGTGAGCAGGTAACACAGGGAAACATAAATTCTTGCCCACGGTCCGAAACGCTGCTCCATGTAAGTGTAAGCCGATGGGCTGTTCACCCGTCGGTAAAGCGGCACGAAATACTTAGCGGCAATGACCGAGGCGATCGGCAACGACAGACTAAAGGCAAAAGCGTTCCAGTTCGTCAGAAAGGCATTACCAGGCAGAGCCAGATAGCTGATGCTGCTGACGAAGGTGGCAAATATGGACATGGTTACTACCCAGCCCGGGATATCCTGATTGCCTACCGTATACGACGAGGAAGTCCTTTCTTTTTGATAGAAGGATGCGCCGAAAATTGCTATACCTACGATATAGGCGAAAAAGACAATGATGTCTAAACTCTGCATAATTATTTTCTATTATCGGTCGATTCCGCCAGCTTTTGCAGCAGCGGGTCGCCGATAGCTTTCATTTGCGCCAGGATTTCCCCCTCCAGCAGCGCTTGTATCCGCAAAACTTCTTCCTGATCGTGTCGGATGAGATTGATATTTTCTTCGGGATCTTTGCCCACGTTATATAGTTCGTCCCGACTACGGTCATTGAAGTCAATAACTAACTTCCACTGGGAGGTACGGTAGCTGCGCAGGTAAGCCGTCGCATAGTTTATCATGCTGTATTCGGCGTATACGTCCTCGTTCCAGTTGTCTACGGTGTCTCCCAGCAACAGGGGCTGCAGGTTACGCCCCCGCACCACCGTGCCCGCCGGCGCTTCCGCCTTTGCCAGTGCCAGGATCGTGGGATACCAATCCAGACTTGTGGTGGCCCGATCGATTACCAGCCCGGCGGGTACTCGTCCCGGCCACCGAACGATGGCAGGAACCTTCAGGGAATTATCGTACAGGTTGGGTCTTCGCTTCGGAGGAACGTCCGGGGTGCCCGGGGGCAGCGTGGTCGTTATCCAGATGCCATTACCCTTGTGCTCGATCCCGTTGTGACCCATATTGTATCCGTGGTCCGAAGTGAATACGACAATGGTGTTATCGGCCAGGCCCAGATCCTCTAAGCGCTTCAACAATCTGCCCACATTACGGTCCACGCCGGTGGTACTGGCCAAATACTCCCGCATCCGCCCCTTAGCTTTGGCCGTATCCAGGTCGGGATAGTCCGGGTTAGGCAGTCGGGGATCTAGGTTCTCGTACGGCGCCCAATCCTCCGGTGCCACGGGAAGCCACGCAGCGTGGGGTGCGCGGTAGTGCAGACAAAGTAAAAACGGCGATTCCCTGGAGGCTTCGATAAAAGCCAAAGCTTCGTTGGTCAGAATGTCCGTGGTCAGCCCCGGGAAGGTGTTCACCTGACCGTCCTTCTCCAGCGTCGGATTGTCGGGAGATGTCCCACCGCCGGTTAAACCCATGAAGTAATCAAAGCCGTGATTGGTCGGATGGAACCGGCGATCGTTGCTCTCAGTCCAGTCACCGAGATGCCATTTTCCGATGAGGCCGGTTCGGTACCCCGCTGCCTGAAGGACTTCCGGGAAAGTAGTGATGTCGGGTGACAAGCCTAAAGGGTGGAGCGAATCGTACAGAATGTGTCCGGGTTGCGGAATGAAATCCAGCAGGTCCAGTTCGCTGGCGTAGCGGCTGGTCATGATACTGGCGCGTGCCGGGCTGCAGACCGGGGTAGTAACAAAGTTATCCGTCAGGTAAGCCCCCTCCGAAATCAATAGGTCAAGGTTCGGGGTGTAGGCTTCCGGATTACCGGAACCGCCAACCGTCCAGGAAGCCTGGTCATCCGAATAAATGAATAGAATATTAGGCGAACTATCCTGAGAGGAGATAGACGCTGCTGCACAGCATCCGACCATCATCAACAGGCAGCGCCTTGTGAAATTCATGGTCCGGTCTTTTAAACGTGCTGAAATTCAAATCGCTCGATTTCAAACTCATCCGTCAGTTCGTTGAAAACCTGCATCACGGTATCCAGCTTACCTAAATCATGGGTAGTGAAGGATAACCTCGTTTTTCGGCTTCTCGTGGAAATCTTTAATCCTCTACGCTGGAGAAATAATTTGGCGACGAAGGGGTAGTTTACGTGGATAATGCTGTCGAGCATATCGAGCATCGCTTTAAGGCGCATCACGCTTTCGCTAGTCTCCCCCCGTCCTACCTGCCGAAGGAGATACGTGAATAATTCCGGGTACAAATTGGCGCCGATCGGCGATATGCCCCTCGCCCCGGCCAGGATAGAATCCACCGCGGTCGGAACGTGCGCATTATATATTCCCAGGGGTGTATTCGCGGTCACGGCGATCTTCTCCCGGATACTCTCCAACTCACAGGAGGTATCTTTATGATATAGAAAACGCCCCGTATCCGCCAACCACTTCAGCAGAGGCGGCGGCACCAATCGCTTATACGGCACCGGGCATTCATAAAGCCCGAGTGGAATATCATCCGTTTTATGCATAAGCTCTTCCATCCTGCTCCGGAAGGGCTTCTCCCCCTCCAGTTCCGTGCACGGCTGATTGGTACTGATGACCACGGCCGCAGCTCCCAAATCGCGTAACTTCTTAGCGAGCGCGGCGGTGCTGTTCATATCGGTGCTAAATGAACCCGTAGATATGACCGGTACCCGGCCCGCCGCGGTCTGGATAACCGTTTGCGTCACCTCCAGTCGCTCGCGGTCGGTCAGCTGAAACATCTCGCTGGAGAGGCAGTTGGCAAAGAGCCCGTCCGCACCGGCACCGATGTAGAATTCCGTGAGGCGTATCAGACCCTCTGTATCTACCGAATTATCCTCCCGAAAGGGAGTGAGCATCACCGGCCAGAGGCCCTTAGGAAGCTTATTCATTTGAATGCTGGTTTTTCAGGTAATAAAAGAATCCGTCCTCCGCACCGAGTAGCAAATCGGGAATGCCGTCCTTGTTCCAGTCGACAATGGTCGGAGATGTCGTATGACCGGCTAGCTTTTGCTCGGAAATATTCCCGCGGTATCTCAGATTTACCCGTCCGTCGCTCTCTCCGGTATTTTCGAACCATACCGCATTGAGTCCATTGAGGATGAGATCGAGATCACCGTCCTGGTCCCAATCCGTGAAGGCCAGCTTACGGCGGCCACTTCCACCGTGGAGGCCCGAATTCAGTTGTAGCGGGCCGGGTTCCTTATCGGTCACATTGTTTCGATTATCGTAGGCTCCTGCATCGATGCCGTAGAAGATGTGTTCTCCCGGCCGCAGTACAAGTTCGTCGCCTTCCTTGGCGCGCTCGAAATAGGCGAGGTACCCTTCGGCGTCCAACATGATCAAGTCCATCAGGCCGTCATCATTCCAGTCGATAGTATATGGAGTGGTGCGCCACTGCGTGGCCCGTTCATCTTCCGCTGGGCTCCACCAGTTCCATTCCGGTTTCGGGGGAGTAGCATCTCCCCAG
>JBASAV010000714.1:0-1660 GCA_049650785.1 Lewinella sp.
GTATCCATCATAATGAAACAAGTATTTCCCATCGTTTTCTCCCTGTGGGCGACTTTTGCCTTAGGTAGCTGCACGGCCGAACCGTCCTCCGGGACCGAGAATCAGTCGTTGAATACTTCGGAAGCAAACCTGCCGGCCTCCAAGGAGAATGTAGATTTAGCTGACTACGCCCAAACCCTCCAGGGCACCTGGCGACGCACCAGCTATCCAAACGGTACGCTCGTATTCCGGGGCGATCAAGTCCTATACGGCGTAGGGGAGGGAGCGGCCGAATCCCCGGCTTTCGTGTATTACCAATTAGCCGATTCCTGCCCTACGGAACGGGACCGTATGCCGGCCCGGGAAGCGTATGATTTCATGCTCGTCACCGGGGAAGCCAACTGCGAGCCGATCAAGTTAGCCGGTGACCGGCTCCTCATCTTTTACTTGGGAAGCGACGAAGGAGTAGAGTATATGCGGGAGGGTGACGAAGGCTAGCCGTATATACGCTTCCCTTCTTTCAGCAGCCGTCACGTTTCTCCGGTCCTGTTCGTTATTCACGCAGCATGAGTAGCTGCTAATCTGAACGACCGATGTCCCTACTCACTCTTATCCGACCTGCCAGCATACTTTTTCTGGCACTAATGACAATCGCTTTCGCGACCGGCCTGTCCGCACAGCAGCAGACTGGTCTCTACGCGAGAGCAAACCTCCTGCGCTACGTAGATTTGGTGAATCCCGGCTACCATAGTGGAATAGGCTGGAAAGCCGGACAATTGGCGATAGAGGCTTCGTATGCGCACCTCACCGATCCATACACTAATCGATCCGTCCATTTGGAGCGTGGCCGCATGATCTTTCTCGGTCTTTTTCGGGAGGTCGGTAACCCCGGTAACAATCGCTACAGCGAGGTGGGATTTCGACTCGATCATCTTTCCAACCGGTATCGGACGGTGCAGAAGTTCTAAGATGCGAACGGCCCGGTGGATTCGAGCAGCGGGTACCCCTTATACCCGATTTACCGGGACTCACTCACCGTCAACAAAAACACGTACACGTTAAATGCGCTCTTCCGGCGCACGGCGGTGTTCGGCTCCTTCTTCATCAACGTGCATTTGGGGGTTGGGCTGCGGTACAAGCAAACGGCTCAAATCGGGCGGCTGGATCCGCAAGATTATTTCGAAGGGGATCACCCGACCGCATGGAAGTACGCCGACAGGACGTCGCCTAAATTTACCGCAGCCTTCCCCCTGGGGCTGAGCGTGGGATACCGTTTCTTTTGAGGGGTTCTCTGCTTTTTATGTGGCCGTGGATTCGGAGCGGTTAATAACCGGCCCTGCCGCCGTCATGGGTTGATACTGTCGGAAAAGTATTCTAAAGCATCTCCCGCAATCCCTCCCAGCGCACGTTCCAGTCGGCCGGAAATCCGCTCCCCGCCGGGGTGTCCGCACTACCGGCCGCCATCAGAGCCAGGGCGGATAAGAAGCCACCGTTGCCCGGCAGGTACAGGCGCAGATTGCTGCGCTGATAATTGTGACCATTGCGGAGGAAGATATTCTTCGGCACGTCCATCAGGAGGGCATCCACCGCGCGTTCGGGTTGTCCGAGGCGGGCGGCCGTCATGGCGGTCATCGGGAAGTCCCAGCCCCAGGTTTCTTCCCAGTGCCAGACTTGCCAGACC
>JBASAV010000715.1:0-5545 GCA_049650785.1 Lewinella sp.
GCCTGGGGGAGAATCAATCGTTCCAGAATAGCCACGTCAGTGTTAATGTGGGATTAAGCTTTTAGTCTCAAGTGCTTGGCGGTCAGGCCGGCTGAAGGAACCCGGGCGGGGTCATCTTGCCGGCGACGCGTGGCAATCTACCGGCCGCCTACGCCAACGACGCCTGCCAGCGGATCGAGATCGCTACCTCCCAGTTCGGGCAGGGAGCGCGGCTAACGTCTTGTATGCCGGTTTTACCGGGGCTGGCTATCCTCATTCTGGGCTTTTATCCCCTGCTGGTCGTCGTTATCGGGCAGGCGGGCATCCCCGTGGAGGGAATTGCTTTGATTTTCGGCGTCGCTCGCCCCCTGGACATGTGCCGCACCATCGCGTTAAGCAACCATTCACCCCGCCGCCTGAATTGAGGGCAGCACGTGCACCGTTACGAAGTGGGGCAGCTGGCGGAATTGCGCCAAAACGGTGCGCTTGAGCTCCTCCGCGGACATGACCTGACCGGTGAGCGACTCCTGTCGGGCGATCAGCCGCAGTTTGCCGGGTTGGAGGTGCCCGATAAATAAATAGATTCCCCGCTCGGCCATTTCCCGGGCGACCTTCCGAAACAGCGAGTGGGTGGGCGACGACAAACGAACGGTGTGACCCCTTACAATCATGACTGGGTGTTTTGCTGGGAGAGTAAGGTACGGTGAATTTGGGCGCTCCGCAATCGGGGGGTGGTGGGAAAGGCACACGTTTACTCTGCGAAACGGACGGCTCCGCTAATCCTTGCCACATCCGGAAGTACATTAGTACGGCGTTAAGGATATCCTGAACCACCCCCTTTATCGCTACCCCGTGACGATGAACGGGCATTAGAAACGGTGACAACACCCAATCGGCAACCAAGTCAACGCACTAAAATTCACCAGGTACCTTGGCAGGTAAGCCGTACTCGACAAAGCTCAAGATCAAACGAAATGAAAGGTTGTCCCCTCCTTATCACCCTCCTATTGACGGCCCTCGTTTCCTGCAGCGGACAGCCCCCCCAGGTGGATCCCGCGCAAACGGCAGCAGCGCCCGCGCTGGGCCAAGTGGTCAGCGAGGTAGACAGCAGCATCTGGTACATCCTCCAGACGGATGATTCCGACTACTGGTTCGGCAGCAGCCAAAACGGACTGTATCGCTACAGGGGCGCAAGACTCACGCACTACTCCACCGATGACGGCCTGCCGAGCAATCACATCCGGGGTATACAGCAAGACAGCGCCGGTAATCTCTTCATTACGACCCTAGAGGGGATCAGTCTATTTGACGGCGCAAGCTTTACTACTCTTTCGGTCGTACCGGACGGTACGTGGCAGCTGGAGGCCGGAGACCTATGGTTTTCCATCCTGGGAGAGGCCGGCGGAAACGGCGTCTACCGGTACGACGGCGCGCGGTTACACCACCTCACGTTCCCCAAACATCCCCGAGAGGATACCTTCCGAGCGGAATTTCCGGACGCAGCCTTCAGTCCATACGAGGTCTATTCCATCTACCGGGACCGTGATGGCAACCTGTGGTTTGGAACCTCCAACTTAGGCGTGTGCCGCTTCGATGGACGCGATCTGAGCTGGCTGTACGAAGATCAGCTCACTAACACCCCGGAGGGTGGCTCTTTCGGCATCCGGTCCATTTTCCAGGATAGCCGGGGTGATTTTTGGTTTAATAACACGCACTATCGGTACCGTGTCGCGCCCACTTACACCCCCCGGGAAGGGAGTAAGCTGATCGACTACCAACGAAAGGAAGGGATGGGCTCCCTAATGACCGAAGGGGAAACCAATTACCCCTATTACTTCTCCATGGTCGAAGACCGCAACGGCAAGCTATGGATGGCCACCTACGACCGGGGGGTCCTGCAGTATGACGGAGCTGCACTGACCCAGTACCTCCTTACCGGTGGGCAGCCAAGCCTATCTTCCTTCACCGTATACCTCGATAAAGCAGACACTCTCTGGATCGGCACTCAGCACGGCGGGGTCTACCGATTCATCGGTGGGGCAATGACCAAAGCGGCGCTGTAGAGGGCGAGAAGCATACATACTACCCCCCACCCCACTCCGTTTCCCTACGGTGCCCCGCGTGCCCACCACCTTACCCCTTTATACTCCCTTTCGCGTGTTATTACACCTACCCCGTCCGAGTCAATCATTTATAATCGTCTTCTTAATCCTTGCCATCAGCTCACTGTCGGCCCAGCATGATTTCCGCCCCGGCTTCATCGTCACCGTCGCCAACGATACCGTAGCGGGAGAAGTCGACTACCGGGGCGACGTCACCCTCAATACGCTGGCTAGCTTTCGCACCGGGGAAGGAAAAACCGCGGAATACGCTCCCGGAACCATCAACGCCTACGGCTTCGACGACGGGCGGCTGTTCGTGTCGGAAACGGTAGATAATCAGCCGCTCTTCCTGGAGCGCCTCACCAGTGGCCGCGTCGATCTGTACTACTTCCGCGACGAACGTTTTAATCACTATCTCATCGACAAACCCGGCCTCGGACTGTCCATGCTGGAATATAAGGAGACCATCAAGCGCGTCAGGGGCAAGCGGGTCCTCAACCGATCCAGAAGCCACGTTCTCCTACTCAATTATTACCTGCAGGACTGGGTCGATGCCCCGGAAAAGACCAAAGACCTCGGCGAACCCCGGCACGAGGACCTCATCAACCTGCTCCGGCAGTACCACGCGGCGGTGGGTGCGGCGGACGACTTCGAGGTACTCAAGGAGCAACCGCCCCTGATCGTAGTCAGCCCCGAACTCGTAGGTGGATATACGAAGTACTTCGACGTTTCCGATCTGAGCGTAACGTCCTACACGCCGGTCGGAATCATCGGCCACCTCTGGATGCCCAGATTCAATGAGAGGCTATATTTCCGCACGGGCATGCTCTACACCCGCTTCGAGCTGGAGAGCGGATCGAGGGGCTATTACAAATTACCGGTACAGCTGGAGTACATCTACCCATCCGGTGCCTTCCGCCCCCGCTTCGCCTTCGGGCCTAACTTTAATAATCTGACGGCGAATACCGTATCGGGCAATATTGGCGCCATGGTCCGGGTGGCGAATCGCGTGTTCGTAACGGCCGCCTACGAGCTGGAATTCGAACAGGAATTCGTGATTATCCCCGTAGATTTCCTGGCGCAATCGGTCTCCGTAGGCGTCTCCTTGATGCTAACGGATCGGTGAAAAATTTTCGAGCGGCGCATTGATTTTCCATTCATCTTTGTCTGCTAGAAAGAGCTTTTGTATGCACCGCTTAACGCTTATTCTGTTGCTCGCCTTCCTCATTTGGCCCGTCCAGCCCCACCTCCGCGCCCAAACCAGGTTCCTGCAGGATATGGAGCTCGGCGGCACCATCGGCCGACTCACCCACGTGGGCTCGGAACGGCGGTTGGGTTACCACATCGGCTTTACCTCCCACGTAGAGCTCGGCCCGGTTTCCGAAGACCCGACCCGGGCGGATATCAACCTCACGGTGATGACGCGCCTTTCCCGGCACAATTATCACCTATCTTCCGATGAATCGGCGGCCATGGGCACCACCTTCATCGACATTGGCGCGGGCCCGAAATTGTCGCTAGACGCCATCGACCTCATGGTCATTCCCTTTATCGCGATACCCATTGCTAATTCGGCGGAATCACTCAATCCATCCCGTCTGGACGCTGATGACTTTGACTCCCCGTACGCCGGACTGCTGGCGCGCATGTGGCTGAATGCACAAGCCCGCCTTGCCTTCGGCGGGGAATTCGCGGTCATCACCTCCCCGTATTACCGCGATGATATAGGTTCCTCCTATCCGGGCGGCATGTTCCCCGGGGGGTCGACTTTTGCTAGTAACCTCCGTTGGTTGGGACTGAACGTTCGCTACCGGATACGGTCGTAGGGTACGCGATACCTTGCCGGATACGAAAGCATAAGCATAACCCCATATGCAAGGTAGAGACGAGTCAGCGCCTTGCAGAAAGAGTAGATCGTTTGGCGTCGGGGCGCAGGAAAATAGCCCGTTCGCACCGGAAGGCCGTTGGGTAGACAAAATGACAGCGTAGCGAATCCAGCATACTCCTTCGAATAAGCGACACGAATTTCATCCAGTACCTGCCTACAAATGCACACGTCGACGCAGGGAAGATTTCCGCCATTCTGGACCTCTGATTTACGGACCCGAGCAGCGTGTAAAACGCGGTCCGTACCGTTTTCTAGAAGCTGACGCCCGATTCACAGAAATTGGCTTATGCGATGGCTGTCCTGATCGATGCAGACCGGGAATAAAGACCTCTACGGGAAGTTTCGTCAAGCCTGCGCTCCGCCGCCGAATATATTCCCCATGCGTTCCGAAACCGACTTACGCGAAATCCTCTGACACCTGAGCTCAGAGCTAAACGCCGGTACGTATGTCTTCACTATGTTACCCGAGGCGTCCGCTATCGACCCCGCGCTGCCCGTGGGCACGATATGGAAAACGGAGGGTCTCACCGTGATCTTACAGCGAGTGGAAGCAGCCAAAACCCGAATGGATACGTAGCCGGGCTCAATAATACACGTGCCGAATTGCGTGCATTTTCAAATAATATATCCCTAGTTTATCCAGGAGAACCCAGGAGAATGATTGCCGAAGATGGGGAGGCTATACCGCGGACAATCAAGTACATCCACCCGACGGAGGATTTCAGTCCGCGTTTTTCTTTCGGTCCTGATTTCAGCAACCTGACCGCAGTCACGGTTTCAGGCAATCTCAACGCAAGTGTTCGGTTAGCCAACCGCCGTCCGTTGAGTACCGCCTATGAAATGGTATTCGACCAAGAGTTTGTGGGAGGGCCTGTAAATTTTCTGGCACATAAAATTTCCGCAGGTTTCGCCCGAATGCTTACGGGACGATAGGTCGGACGAGGGTTATCGATCCGTAATCGCCGGAAGTTTATTGATGGGGAGACTGCAATGTCGTTTCGGGGAAGCAACCCGATAACCGTACCCAGCCGGGTCGAACACCTCCGGTGTGAGGTCAGCCAGTGATGCCGTGAAAGAATGAGTTTGTCTGGATAAGGACCAGCCGGAGCGGAGTCAGTCGGACGGGACGTCCTCCACCCGTTGACGCCCCTCCTTTCTTGTCCTAAGGCAATTTTCCGCTCGTGGTCCCCCCGTACTTTAGCCGCCTACAAAAGCGGAAGCATGACCACTACACTCAACGCGGACACTCGTCAGCAGCTAATGGAAAGAACGGAACAACTTACACCGCACATGCAGGCTCAGTGGGGTAAAATGACCGCCTACCAGATGACTGCCCACTGCACCATCTGGAACCGGTGGGTACTGGGTGTCGACAATCCCATTCCCTGCAAACGCGATCCGATAGGCAAGATCTTCGGACATGGGGCCTTCCGCAAATTGACCCGGGAGCAGATTGGCATCTTCGCCCTTAAGCATATGGATCACCACCTGCGGCAGGTTGGCATGTAAAAAGCCATTCCCGAATGATCAATCCAAAAACTTCCTATACCGGTTAAACCTATCAACTCAAATATGG
>JBASAV010000716.1:0-3169 GCA_049650785.1 Lewinella sp.
TAGCTGCGCGGAGCGGCGATTGGTACGGATACTACATCAATAAGAAGCACAAGAAGCGGTACCCGGATCCGGCCAGCCGCTACCAGCCCGAGGGGGTCCACGGTTGGAGCGAAGTAATCGACCTGGATCCACTACCGGAAACGGGTTGGCGGGGGCATACCCTGGCGGAGGCCGTTATCTATGAGCTCCACATCGGCACTTTCACCCCCGAGGGTACCCTACTGGCAGCCATCGATAAACTGGATTACCTCCGCGATCTGGGGGTCAACACCCTGGAGGTGATGCCGCTCAATCAAACCCCCGGCGACCGCAACTGGGGCTACGATGGGGTCAAGAACTTCGCCCTCTTTCGCGCCTATGGCCGACCGGAAGATCTGCGCGCTTTCATCGATGCCGCCCACGAAAGGGGCATCGCCGTGCTCATCGACGTCATCTATAACCACCTCGGCCCGGAAGGAAACTACCTGCCGGAATTCTTCCCCATCTTCACCGATAAGCATCATACCCCCTGGGGACAGGCCATCAACTTCGACGACGCGGAGTCTGACGGTGTACGCAACTACTGGCTGCAAAACGTACGAATGTGGTTGGAAGAATACGGGGCCGACGGCCTGCGGATCGATGCCGTACACGCCATCAAGGATTACTCCGCCAGGCATTTCCTGGAAGAAGTTTCCATCATGGTCGACCAAATCGGCGAGGCGCAAGGACGGCAGATGATCACTATCGCCGAGTGTGATCTGAATGCCCCCCGCTTCATCCGTTCCCGGGCCGACGGGGGCTACGGGATGAGTGGGCAGTGGGTAGATGAATTTCACCACGCGCTGCACGTCGTCCTGACCGGAGAAACCAAAGGGTACTACGAAGATTTCGGTAGCGTAGAAATTCTCGCCAAAGCCCTGAAGGATGGCTACGTCTACACCGGACAGTACAGCCGCCACCGGGGCCGGAACTTCGGCGTAGAGGCCGACGAGCGCGTGCGTCCCGGCCAGATGGTGGTCTTCATGCAGAACCACGATCAGGTCGGCAACCGGATGATCGGCGATCGCATCCTGTCGACCGTCGGACGTGATAAATACCTCCTCGGCGCCGGCACCTACCTCCTGAGCGCCTTCACCCCCTTGCTCTTTATGGGTGAGGAGTACGGAGAGGATAACCCTTTCCCATATTTCGTTCACCACGGTGACGACTGGCTGATCGAGGCCGTTCGCAAGGGGCGCGCGGAGGAATTTGCCGCCTTCCAGCACGGAGGGCATACGGTACCCGATCCACAATCGGAGCAAACCTTCCACTCCGCCCGTTTGAGTTGGGAGATGGACGATAAGGTCAGCACTTTTTACCGCGAGGCTTTACACCTGCGCGCCGCCGCCCCAAAGGACTTTGCCTTTACCGATATCACGGTGGATCAGGCAGGCAGCCTGATCACGTGGACCGTTCGCGATAGTCCCTTTTTGTGCTGCGCGAACTTTGGCGACGGGGCGCTGGATATAGAGGTGCCCGGTGACCTGCTACTCGAATCAAACGGAGCCACCCTGACCGACGGTCGCCTGCACCTGCCCGGGTGGGGGTTTGCCGCTACCGGAACGCGATAACCCATTCCACCATCATCCAAACCAAGCCCAAACCGCCCATGACCACCTACCGTATCCAGTTTAATGCCGACTTCACGGTCAAGGATCTGACGCATATCCTCGACTACCTGCAGGAGCTGGGTATCGATACCATTTACGGCAGCCCCATCCTGACCGCCCACCCGGGTAGCAACCACGGTTATGACGTCACCGATCCGGCTACCCTCAATCCGGAGGTGACGAACGACCAGGACTGGCAATTGCTCCACGAAGAACTGCGCGAAAGGAATATGTCCTATATGCAGGACATCGTCCCCAATCATACCGCGCTGACCCCCGAAAACGTTTGGTTCAAGACGGTCATTGCCGACGGGCCGGAAGGGAAATACGCAAGCCATTTCGATATTGATTGGGACCATCCCCGTCTCCCGGGCAAGATGGTCCTGCCGGTACTCGGCGACGATCCGGAAAACGTCATTCGGGCCGGCCAACTGACTTTCTACGGGGACGGCATGCAGGTATACGAGGATCGGTGGGAAGGTCCCACGCCGGACCGGAACGAGGAACGGGCAGATAACCCATACGTCCAACCCATTCACTGGCAAGGTGTCAATGACTTCATTAATTATCGACGCTTCTTCACGGTCAATCAACTGATCGGTATGCGGACCGAGGACCAGGCCGTGTACGACGACCTGCACGAACGGACCTTCGCGGACGTCAAGGCCCGGCGAATTGATCACCTACGGGTCGATCACGTGGATGGCCTGCTGGACCCCACCGGCTACCTACAACGACTCCGCGAATCGGTAGGGCCGGACGTCGGCATCTACGTCGAAAAAATACTGGAGCCCGGCGAGCAACTGCCGGAGGACTGGCCCGTACAGGGGACGACCGGCTACGACTTCCTCGCCGCGGTAAACCGTCTGCTGACCAACGACGACAGCAACAACAGCTTTAGCGACCTGTACGAACAGATCACGGACGAACGGCTGCCGGATTACCGCGAGCTGGTGTTCCGAAATAAGCTGATGCTGGTCCTCGAGCACTTTAACGGAGAGCTCGACAATCTCGTCCGTCGCTGGGATCCCTTACTCACGGATGAATTACGTTCGGAATTCAAGCAAACGCTGGCTCACTGGTTGGCAGCCTTTCCGGTATACCGCATCTATCCGGCGGGCGGGGAACTCACGGACCACGAGGTCAATCTCTGCATGGAGGCCGCAACGGTGGTGGCCGAGTACGCGCCCGACCATGGCCGGCAGGTACTCGCTTGGGTCAACTGGCTGGCGCACCAGCAGTTCGAAGGGGAAACGCTGGAATACCTGCAGCGCACGCAGCAACTTAGCGGGCCGCTCATGGCTAAGGGGGTGGAAGACACCACATTTTACCAATTCTGGCGGCAGGCGCACCTTAACGAAGTGGGTGGATCCGCCGACCCGGGAGATCGCCTGCCCGTACGTGACTTCCACCATTTCGTAAAAAGCCGGCCATCCACGACCATGAATGCCACCGCCACCCACGACACGAAGCGGGGAGAGGATGGCCGGGCCTTCTTGCAGGCCCTGACTTTCTACCCGAAAGAATGGACGGACTTC
>JBASAV010000717.1:0-1906 GCA_049650785.1 Lewinella sp.
AGGTAGCCGTTGCCAGCTAAAGATTGAACTTGCTAAAGTCGAAATTTCCGCCCCCGCCGAATCCGGGGTCGTCATAGTCATCCGGATCGTCCTCAAAGGTGTGTTGTCCCGGCACGGCGGCCATACCCGGTGTGTCACCGGATAGGTTGACCTCTACGAAGGCTGCTCCGACGCGTCCGCCGAGCGGGGGGTGCAGCTTACGAATCTTGAGTCTGACGGATTGTACCCCGTCGAACTGATTCATGATCCGTCCCGCCATCCGGTGGGCCAGGGCTTCCAGAAGCCGCGTGGGCTTCTTCATCTCGGCCTGCAGCAGGTAGTAAATGGTGGCGTAGTTCACCGTTCCCCCCAGATCGTCGTACTCGGCGGCTTCGACGATCATCGCCTCCACTTCCACGTCGATACTGAATTCATTACCCATGACCTGCTCCTCGTCAAAGAAGCCATGCGGGGCGTGAAAGCGGACGTCCTCCAGTCCGATCTTGGCGGTCATAAATATAGTTTAGAGCTGCTGGAGCAGTTCGGCGGCTTCCGTGTAGCTGGCGTGGTTGGCATCGCTGGTGATCCGCTCCAGGCTGGTCACGGCCCGTTGGCGTTCGCCCAGACCCAGCCGGGCCAGCGCCGCGTAGTACTCGGATTCCTCGTGCAGATTGAAGTCTTCGAGGGCGGCCAATTCTTCAAAAAGCGTGGCGGATTCGGCAAACTTTTCCTGGGCGAGCAGGCTCTGCGCCAGGTAAAAACGATCGGGCGTGGAGGGCTCCGGTAGTTCCCGGAAGGCTGATTCGGCGGCGGCGTAATCCGCGCTTTCGTAGGCAATGTAGGCCGCGGCACGATTTTCTTCGGTCGTGCCTCCCTTCGTAATGGTGAAGGCAATATTATCGTAGGGTTCGAACGCGGCCATGGCCACCATGGTATCATTTTGGGCGGCGGGGCGCAGGACAAAATAGCCCGCCAGGAACAGGATAACGGCTGCCGCGGCGGCGTAGGAGTACCAGGATTTTTGGCTTTTGCGTTTGATGGATACCACTTTGGCCTGTGGTTGATCCACTCCCCGTAGGCCCGCTTCCAGATCCTGGAGGCGGCTTTTCAACCGGGCGGTTTCACCGATGTGGATGGCGTCCAGGGCCATGCGGGTAGCTTCCATGTCCGATTGTCGTTGAGGGTTTGCTTCCATTTCCCGCTCGAAGCTTTCCCGGTCGGCCAGCTGGCCATTGAGGTAGGCATCGATTCGGTCTTGCTGGTCTTCAGGTGTCATGAGGGTCAGGGTTTGACGAGCTTTTTCAGCTCCTTAAGACAACGCATTTTCTTGATACGCGTGGCTCCGTCGGAGGGTAGTCCAACGGATTCCGTGATGCTTTCGATCGGATAGTGGTGGTAGTAGTACAGGGTTAAAATCTCCCGGCACGGCGAACCGATCTTATGGATGGCTGCTTGTAACACGTCCCGCTGGTGGGCGTGTTCGAACCGATCGATCAGGCTCCAATCCAGCTCATCCGCCGGGTTGATCCCTTCTTCGTGGTCCGTCGGTCGTTCCCGCTGCCGCTTTTGATTGCGACGGTATACCAGCCGTTTGCCGATACTGAAGAGATACGTCCGAATGGAACAGGTCAGCTCCTCCAATCTACCGCTCACTATATTTTTGTAGAAAGCGATGACGGCATCCTGAAAACAGTCGGCTGCATCCGCTTCCGTGGCGTACAGCTGACGTTGGGCGTAAGTCACGAAGGCATCCCGGTGTTGCAGGTAAAGCTGCTCAATACGGTGGTGCTCACCGCGCTTGATGGCTTCGAACAGGGGGGTATCCTCTAGTTGCGTCTGCATCGGACTGCCGTTACGTGAAGAAAATGGTTTAACTCAAATGTAGTGTTTTAGTGGGCTAAATCCCACTCTCGGTGGGCTTTACCCC
>JBASAV010000718.1:0-2043 GCA_049650785.1 Lewinella sp.
CCCCAGGCCTGACGAATGTCCTCGGATACACCACGGGCGTAGAAGCAAACGATCTGCCCTTCCGCGATTCCTTCCCCTTCGTTGCCCTGCCCCACAGTGGCGTCAGCGAGTGTAGCGGCATGATTGCCACTACGTCGACTGAGGATTTCTGGAACAACGATGGTCTCGGGCTGGAAGCTCCGAACGTCATCGGCCGGAACTTTCCCAACCCCTTCCAGACGAATACGACCCTGGTCCTGCGCGTAAGGGAGAAGGCCGCCGTAAATATTGATCTATATGATGTGAACGGACGAAACCTAAGTAACCTCGTTCGTCGTACGTTTGATAGCGGCGATCACCAGGTACCGGTACAGGTAGGTAACCTTCCCGAAGGCATCTACTTCGCCGTCATCACCGGTGGTCGAGGAGAAATCATTCAAACCCTCCGCCTGGTCAAAACCAATTGATCGCGGTAAACCCCAGTTTATCGCCGCGGTACCCGGTTTCGGCCGGGTACCGCGGATTTTTAAGTACAAGCACATCTCTATGTCCACCAACTTTACCTCTTTATTTTTTCTGCTCCTCCTGTTGCTCTGCGCATGTGGGGATGATAATTCCTCCAGGACTACAGCTAGTACCTCCGATATACCCGAACTACTGCCCCGACCCGAGGCGCTGCAAGCCGCCGCTGAGTGGGAAACCACCCAAAACGGTTACAGCAAAATGGCCGCCGAATTACGGTTGAATGATGCTCAGGCAATAGAGCCAAGAATCACCCTGGCCAAGATATTTGTCAACGAGGCCCGGATCACCGGCGAGCACGGCCATTACTATCCCGCCGCCCTAGCCATGCTGAATGAGGCACTGGAACTGAATCATGCCGGCCCCCGCGATCCCAATCTAGAATTTGATGCCATGGCCACGAAAGCCGGTGTTTTGCTCTCCCAGCACGAGTTTGCTACCGCCCTGCAGACCGCCAAGGAAGCCGCCAGCATCAATCCCTACAATGCGCAAGTCTACGGCGCTATCGTAGATGCCAACGTCGAACTGGGTAACTACCCGGAAGCCATAGCCGCCGCCGACAAGATGAACGAGATCCGTCCCGACCTGCGCTCCTACAGCCGGGTCAGCTACCTGCGGGAGATCCACGGTGATACCGACGGTGCCATCAAGGCCATGGAACAGGCCGTACGTGCCGGTGCCCCGGGCTATGAATCCACCGCCTGGGCGCAACTGACCCTTGGTGGTCTCTACGAGCGCTACGGCGAGCTGGAGCAGGCCGAACGCACCTACGACGATATTCTCAAACAACGTCCCAACTACCCCTTCGCCATCGCCGCAAAGGCCGAACTTGCCATGAACAGAGGTGACCTGGACGAGGCAGAAGCTTTACTCGACGAAGCCGCCTCCATCATTCCCGAAGTAGGCTACTATATCCAGCTGGCCGAGTTGTACAAAATACAGGGTCGGACTGAAGAGATGGAAGCCACCGAAAAGGAAATACTGGTCATGTTACAGGACGATGTCGATAGCGGACACCGCATGGACATGGAGTACGCCTCCCTCTACCTCGATCACTTCGAAGATCCCTCCCGTGCCCTCCCCTATATGGAAACGGAATACGCGGCTCGCCCCGCCAACATCGATGTAAATCGCATGATGGCCAGCATCTACCTGGACATGGGCGACACCGTCAAAGCAAAGGAACACTTCGAAAAGGCCATCGCTACCGATAGCAAGCACCCCGAAGTGGCTGAACTACGCCGTTCCCTCGGGGTGGCCAGTAAGTAGAACGTCCACTTGGTCATCGATGCGTATGATGCCAGTACCCGACTCGATCACCGCATTCATGCCAAACAACGTTTTGTTGCCTTGCTTGCGATAGGCAGCCAGCTCGCTCAATACGGATAGATCCCTACCACCTACACCGGGATTTACGGTGACCATGACGCAGCGTGCACAAGGTTTAGGTAGTCGAAACGTGTGACTCCCGATCCGGATCTGCGACCAACTATCCTCGGTAAAGGGCTCGGTCGATTCGACCACGATGTTAGGTCGGAACCG
>JBASAV010000719.1:0-2251 GCA_049650785.1 Lewinella sp.
CGGGCGTTCCCAGATAGTGAGTCGCAACCTCCTACCAATCTCCGTGATGGATCGTTCGTGGATTTCGCCGCCTTCGGTCACTAATAACGGCCCGGATAATTGATCCCGACAGGTAACCACCAGGGCCCGACCGAGCCCCGCTGCGTAGTGTGTATCGCAAGCCAGTGCGTAACGCAGTTGGTCCAGATCGAGTAACGTGCGGCGTTGATGGCCTTGCCAGGGGTTGTAAACATTTGTCTCCTCTGGCGTGGGTCGGAGCGCGGGCGGTGGGAGGTCTTCGTTGGTCAGCGGACCGGTGCCGTGGCGCGTTTGGTAGCAACGGGTTATGTAATATACCTTCGGTAAGGGAAGATCGTAGCGTTCGCAAAGCCGGACCGCGGTACGCGACGTGGTGTAGGCACGCGTCACGTGGGGGAAGTAACCGAATTCCTGGTCCAGTAGAATGCCCTGGCTCCCTTCGAAAATGAGATCGGTGTAGCTTTGGTCGATATCGGCAAAGAAGGAGCGTTCGGCTACTATTCGGAGATGCTTACGTACAATGGTGAGGGAGGCGTGAAAATCATCGAGGGCTGCCTGCAGCATTCCTTGGTCGAATGCCGCGCCGGCCTTTTCGTAGTATAGGGCGACGGAACGCAGCTTTTGCTCCGCTACGAATTCGTCCAGCAGGTCACCCACGTGAATTTTATGGGGTCCCTCTTGGCGACCCACCGTAGCTCCGAAGCCCAGTCCGCAACTGCCGTGCTGTTGCTGGCTCTCCATCGCTCGGTTGTGCAGTAGATCGTAGGGGGTAGTGACCGGACACCGGCCGTCCACAAACAGCATCGGTTCGACATCCAATGCCAGCAGGGCATCACGCTCCCGGGCAAATCCGGGTGGGTGAAAGGAGCAGTACCGACTCCAGTACGTTGGGGCGCCCGAAAGCGAGCCTGCTCCGAAGTTACTGAAGACGTGTCGCCGGCCGGTGGCATCGGTAACGGTGTGACCGGCCTGGTGCCCGCCGCTGAATCGGATGACCAGGGGTCGTTCGCTTTGGCTTACGAGGGCATCGGTGGTTGCTCCTTTTCCCTCGTCGCCGTAGCCCAGTCCTATTACACAGGCGGTTTTCATATGTGTATATTTTTAATGGCGGCGGCAATCTCCTTGCGGGTGTGTTCGTCCTGGCGACCGACGATATCGTCCGCTTCGGCACCGCCCATTACGGAAACGATGGTGGCCACCAGCATACCCAGCTGGTGATAATCGCGCAAACTAACCGAGCGTTTACCGAGAAGATCATACCAGCTATCGGCCACCCGGGCGTTCTGACCACCTCGGCCGTGATCGATGTGGATATGGAATACGTGGTAGCGCTCCTGCGCTTCGGTTAGCAGATCGGCTGCGGAAACCGTGCGGGCGGAATCGTATCCGAAGATCTTCGTTTGTGCCGCCGCTTCGAAGGTAGCATGGGTGGTATCATCCCCGACGGTAAACAGGAAGCCTTTCTCGCGGCGCTTTTCCCAGCAGTCGAGACTGGTATGGCGGGCCGCGGCGTGCCAGGCGAGCAGGTAACTTTCGGGGGCATCTCCCCCACCCCCTTCGAGGAAGAGTCGCCCGAGGCCGTCGTTGATCAGCTGGGTGGACGATTCGAATTGCCCCAGTTGGAGGGGCGCCCGATCGCAACGGTGATCACCTATGGCGGAAAACATAAGTTGGGGACTGGTGACGCCCTGAGCCAACATGGTGTCCATCAGGCCACCGAGCTGGTTGCGCACCAGATCTTCCGGTACCATCCCCATGGAGCCGGTCACGTCCAGATAGAGCGATACGGCCAAAGAGTTAGGGTGCTCCGGGGAATCTCTGCTCTCCCGCATATTTACCCGAAAGGGGTCCATACGGGGGTCCATCCGCCGGTGCCGGTTGGCGGTAAAAATGTCCTCCCTGCTCCGCGAGGAATAAGAAGAGCGGTAGCGACCGTATTCTGTGCTAGACCATTTTCCGTAACCCATGACTGAACTGTTTGTGCCGAAAGTCGGCGGGTGAAACACACCTTAGATTTACTTCAAAACTAAGTACAATTCAAAGATACGGGCACTTAGTTTAGAATGCAAACTAAGTACAATATAATTTGATTCTCCCTTCACGCGTAGCGCACCAGACATCGGATGTGGCAGACATGACAACCTGACAGACATCGGATGTGTCAGGTCTGTTTTTCCCACGAAAAAATGGTTATAATCCTACCCGACGCCAGAAAAAGCACAGCATGCTACCA
>JBASAV010000720.1:0-2350 GCA_049650785.1 Lewinella sp.
TCTTTAGGCCCCTTTGACACCACAACGGTGTCGTTCTCGATCATGAGGTGGCGATCGGCACGGGCTACGTACAGGGTACGGGCCATGATGGCTTCGCCGTCTTCTGCTTTCTTGGTGGTAAGTGAGGTATGTCTGGCCAGAACCTTATCCAGATTGCTGGTACAATAGGCTGGAATGTGCTGTACAATAAAGACAGCGAGGCGAGCATCGTCCGGGATATTTTTAATAACCTCTATGATAGCTTCAACCCCGCCCGCCGAAGCGCCCATAACGACGATGTTACGGTAATTTGCGTGCATTTGCGACATAAGGAGCTTTTCAAAGTTTGTAGGTGAGAATATAAATGTAAAGCTTTAAGCTCGGTTTTTTGGAGCTTTGGCCTTCTTACTACGGTTCACCCCCCTTCATGTTCTTTTAAAGTGCGCATATGCACGTTCGCGACATAACCTTTTACCCCGTACGGATCCCCCTGATCGAGCCCTTCGTGATTTCACTCGGTCCCTTCACCCACGCCGAGAACCTGTTCGTCCGTGTACGTTCCGATAGCGGTTTGGAGGGCTGGGGAGAGGCCAGTCCATTTCCCACCATTCACGGAGAAACGCAGCATGGCGCACTAGCTATCGGCCGTCACCTGGCTCCGCTTTTGATTGGATTGCCCATCGGGGATCCATCCGCGCACACCCGCATACTTAACCGGTCGATCCACGGCAACTACGCCGTGAAATCAGCCTTTGATATCGCCCTGTACGACCTGGCCGCCCAACAAAGCGGTCAGCCGCTGTACCGGTACTTAGGCGGTACCGAAAACCGACCTCTCCTAACGGATTATACCGTCAGTCTCGGCACAGTGGAGGAAATGGTTGCGGCGGCGCGCAGGATAGTACCCCGCGGGTTTACGGTCATAAAGGTGAAATTGGGGGGAGGAGCCCGGGAAGATATTCAACGGATCGCGGCCATATCCGATGCCGTGGGCGGCCATATACCTTTGCGTATCGATGCCAACCAGGGCTGGACGTTCGACGAGGCGGTGATGGCACTTCGCGGTATGGAAAAATTCAATATTCAACATTGTGAAGCACCCATTAACCGCTATGACTGGACCCGATTACCAGCCCTGCGTAAAGCGAGCCGTATTCCGCTGATGGCGGATGAAAGTTGCTGGAACGATGACGATGCACGACGCCTCAGTAAGATTAACGCCGTAGACCGGATCAATATCAAGCTAAGTAAGTCCGGGGGCTTGTACACGGCAGGCCGGATCGTAGCCTGCACTACCCTACCCCTTCAGGTAGGCGGTTTTCTAGAGTCGCGCTTGGGCTTTTCGGCCGCCGCCCACTTCGCCCTGAGTGACCCGAGAATTGTATACTACGATTTCGATACCCCACTGATGTTTTCCGAAGACCCGGTAGAAGGGGGTATCGTTTACGAAAACGGGGGCACGGTTCGTGTTCCGGAAAGCCCGGGGCTGGGTGCCCGCCTGCGCCCGGAATATCAATTACCTTCACCGCCGCAAAATATTATACAATGAACACCCGCCAGGAAAAAGATAGTATCGGAACCATCGACGTTCCGGCCGACCGCTACTGGGGCGCACAGACGCAGCGCAGCTTCACTAATTTCGAGATCGGAGGCCAGCAAATGCCCATCGAGATCATCCGTGCTTTCGCCATATTGAAGAAAGCAGCCGCCCGTACGAATGCCGCGCTCGGCGTACTGGAAACCGATAAGAGCGACTTGATCGGCCGGGTAGCCGATGAAATCCTGGCCGGTGACCTGGACGACGAATTTCCGCTCGTGGTCTGGCAGACGGGCTCCGGCACCCAGTCAAACATGAACGTTAACGAAGTCATTGCGAATCGGGGACACGTCCTTGACGGGGGCAATCTCAGTGATGAGAAGAAGAGCCTTCACCCCAACGACGACGTAAATAAGAGCCAGTCCAGCAACGACACCTTCCCGACGGCGATGCACATTGCCGCCTATGAGATGATCCTGAGTAACACGATCCCCGGAGTGGAACAGCTTCGGGATACGCTCCGCGCGAAGGCTGAGGAGATGCAATCCGTCGTTAAAATTGGGCGGACGCACTTCATGGACGCCACTCCCCTCACGCTGGGGCAAGAGTTCAGTGGCTACGTTAGCCAACTCGATCACGGACTCAGGGCGCTGAAGAATACACTCGATCACTTGTCGGAACTCGCCCTGGGCGGTACGGCCGTCGGCACCGGACTGAACACCCCGGATGGGTACGCCGAAAAGGTAGCCGCCGAGATCGCCGAACTTACCGGTCACCCCTTTCGCTCGGCAGAAAACAAATTTGAAGCCTTAGCCGCCCACGATGCGATCGTCG
>JBASAV010000721.1:0-3009 GCA_049650785.1 Lewinella sp.
GGCTAAATTTTCAACGTGGGTGTATTCCATCACCTACAACCTCTGCATCGATAAGATCCGGCGTACCAAGCGCAGCCGGGAGCTCTTCGCTACCGAGATGGAAGATCCACCCGACAAGATTGAGGAAGTACCCGACGAAGCCCTCATGACCATGCAGATCAACGAGCTTCGCTACGTGCTGGCCCAACTCAGCGAGGCGGAACGGACCCTGCTACTGATGAAGTACAAGGACGGTGTCAAGATCAAAACCATCGCTGGCCTGCTCGGCAAAACGGAGTCGGCGGTCAAGATGCAGCTGAAGCGGGTCAAGGAAAAAGCCAAGCGGATCCACGATCGCCAATTCGCCCCGACAATCTAGGACCCATGAATAATTTCCTGGCACTGCGGGACCAAGACCTGGCCGCCTTCACGGGCGAGCGGCAGGTCACCGTGCGTCGTCGCGTCGAACGCGAGCTGCGGACGGCCGAGCTGATCGCCAGCGTGGTCGAACTGTTCGGGCCCGTGATGGCCGATACCCTCAACGTGATGGGCGGGGGCGACCCCATCGTGGACCTGGAAGATGACGATCCCTTCGGTGAGGACCCACCGAGCCCGGGGATGAATCACGACATTATCCGTTAATTCACCCCATGGATTCCGTGCTCGATATACTCCGCCTCCAGGCTTACCAGCTGCTGACCGTCATTCCGGCGCTGATCAAAGCGGCTGTGATCTTCCTGGTGGGCTACCTCATCGCCAAGGGTTTGTATCAGATCATCCGGCGACTCATCGCGGCCTCCGGCCTGGACCGCCTCACGGAAAGGATGCTCCACATTGACCTCTTCCGCAACGCGGACATCAACATTCTTCCCAGCCGCGTGCTGGCCGCCATCGTCTACTACTTCATCCTCATCGTCTTCACCATGGCCGCCGTGGATGCGCTCGGCATGGATATGATCTCGGCCATGATGGCCAACCTCGTAGCGTACCTGCCCAATGCCATCGTGGCCTTCGTTATCCTGATCGGGGGCATCTTTCTGGCCGACTTTATCAAGCGGATGGTCCTGACTACCTGCCGCTCGCTCGGTATTCCCTCCGGCAACCTGATCGCCAACGCGGTCTTCTACTTCATCCTGCTCAACATCATTCTGATCTCGCTGAGCCAGGCGCAACTCCAGACGGAGTTCATGGAAACCAACATCAGCATCATCCTGGCGGGTATTGCGGGGGCTTTTGCCATCGGTTATGGCATGGCCTCCCGGCACATCATGGGCAACATCCTGGCCAGCTTCTATAACCGCAACCAGATCCGGGTCGGTGATGAAGTGAGCATCGACGGCAAGCGCGGCGAAGTGATTCAGCTGAACAGCGTCAGCATCACCCTGCGGTCCGAGGATTCCGAATTCACCGTACCGTTCAGTAAACTCAGCAGCGACGGTTTTGAAATGCACAGCCGGCGCGACGGGGGACCTTCCCTACCGCCCCACGCGGGCGAGTAAGTTACTTTTTGCGCATTTTCGCGTCCCAAATCCGCCATCCCTCTACCCCAACATACCAAGTATGAAGTTTTCGTTACTCGTGTCGTTCGTGCTACTCATGTCCTTTTCCCTCCTCGCGCAGGAGGAGGAAGAAATTCCAGAAGGCTGGCGGCGGGGCGCAGGAATAGGCCTGGATCTGACCCAATTGCTGCAAATCAATCCGAAACAGGGCGCCGGTCAGAACCGCCTGGGTATCGGCACCGCCGTTAACGGCTTTGCCAAGTATAAGCAGGACCGCCGCACCTGGGACAATACCCTGCTCTGGCAGTTCGGCCTGCAGCGCCTCGGTGCCGGCGTTATCGCCCAGGGGTCGGATGACAAGATCCCTTTTCAAAAAAACATCGATGAACTACGTATCGGAAGCAAGTACGGCTACCAGATCAAGGAAGATAGTGAGCTTTACTACTCCGTTAACTTCACTTTCCTGAGCCAGTTATTGCCGACCTACCAGTTTCCCGACCTGTACTCCGGCAACTTCGTTTCCGACTGGTTGGACACCGGACGTAGCCCGCTGTCTAAATTATTCGCCCCGGCGACCACCACCTTCTCTATCGGTCTGGACTACCAGCCCACCCCGGAGCTGTCCCTCTTTTTCTCCCCCATCAGTTCCAAGTTCATCATCGTAGCCAACGACAGCATTGCCGCCCGCGGGGTGCACGGCAACCAGGTAAGCGGAGAGGCTAACGCGTTCGGTATTTATCCCGAATACGAGAAGATCGACGCCCAACTGGGTGCCCTCGCCCAGGTGAAGTACGAAAACAGTTTCCTGACCGACGACCGGGCCACCTTCAGTTCCAGCCTCGGCCTGTACACCAACTACCTGCGTAATCCAAAGAATGTCGACGTGGACTGGCAGAACGGCCTGGCCTTCGCGTTCACCGAAAACCTGCACCTGTCGCTCTTCGTCAATCTGTTCTACGACGATGACATCCGCGTGCAGATCACCGACTACGATGCGCCGAACGGGACGGCCGGGCTAGGTAAACGGATAAGCGTTACCCAACAGCTGCTCATCACCTACGCCCGCACCTTTTAGGGCCGGTGGCGGAGCGCTTTCATCCCAAGCACCACGACCCCCTGCTGGAGCGGGCGCGCGACTGTAAGGTCTGTGCCGAGCACCTGCCGTTGGGTCCGAACCCTATTTTCCGTATTCATCCGGAATGCCGCATCGCCCTGATCAGTCAGGCACCGGGCCGGCTGGCTCACCAGTCGAGCGTGGCCTGGGACGATCCCAGCGGACGGCGGCTGCGGGAGTGGCTGGGTGTCAACGAAAGGGAGTTTTACGATTCCACCACTTTTGCGGTATTACCCATCGGGTTCTGTTACCCGGGGAAGGGAAAGGGCGGCGATCTGCCTCCCCGACCGGAATGCGCCCCACTCTGGCAGGAGCCTTTGCTCGCGATGATGCCGAAGCTGGAACTTAAGATCCTGATCGGTGCCTACGCCCAGGCCCATTACCTCGGCACCCGGCGCGGCAAAAACCTGACGGCGA
>JBASAV010000722.1:0-4346 GCA_049650785.1 Lewinella sp.
GGTAGACCCCATCATTGCGAAGACGATCAGTAGTTACTTGAACCGGCGTGGTCGCTTCAGCATACCGAGTGGAACTCAGGTAGAGGGCCGAGTCCTGGTCGATGCCTAGATAGTACCAGTATTCGTAGGGCGCTGGGTCGAAGTTGCCCGTATTTTCGTACTCGTAGATCAACCCGTCGGTTAGTTCGCGAACGGGGTAATAGAAATCCCGCAGATCCTCATCATCCGAGCAAGCGGACAATACTACGACCAGCCCGATCAACAGTGTTCTCATTTTCTGCAGTACAGTACCCACGCCGGTGGTAGGTTAAGGTAGATTCGTTTGGCCTCCACCTTCCCGAAGGCGCGTTCGTAGTAGGCTTTCGTCTTCAGGCTGTAGTGTACCTGATTATAGCATCCGCCGGTACGCAAGTTGTCCCGGGCGGCATCTACGATGCGGTTCCCTAAATCCTTAGGAAGTGCTGCGAAGGGGATCGCGGAGACCACGTGGTCGGCCTTATCCGCACCTATCTTATTCAGCCATTCCCGGATATTCTCGGCGCTATCACAGGCGACGACTAGCCGTGGATCGCCGATTTCCCGCATATCGTTGCAAAGGTCATCACTGACCTCGAAAGCAATAACCCGCCCGTCGGGATGCAGGCGGTCGAGGATGTACCGGGTGATGACGCCGTCGCCGGCCCCCAGTTCGACGATGGTGCGTGCGGAGGAGAAATCGATCCGGTCGATGGCCGCCCTGCAGAGGGCGGGACTGCTTCGGGTGATGGTGCCGGTGGTACCGATATTGCGCAGCCCCTCCAGCAAAAAGGAAAGTGTGCTCATGCAAGTGCGTTCCCCATCGAATACCCCACGGGGGGCAAAGGTTTACTAAACATCGCTGCGCTCGGGGTCGAATGCCTCCAGGTAATCACCGATCCGGCGCAGGAAACTACCGCCCAGGAACCCGTCCACTACCCGATGGTCATAGCTGAGGCTCATGAACATCATCTGGCGCACCGCAATGAGATCCCCGTATTTGGTTTCTACTACGGCGGGCTTTTTACGGATGGCACCGACGGCCAGGATAGCAACCTGCGGCTGGTTGATGATAGGCGTACCCATTACGTTGCCGAAGGTGCCGACATTGGTCACGGTGAACGTACCGTCCCTGATCTCCTCGGGCTTGAGCTTGTTCTGGCGGGCGCGGCCGGCCAGGTCGTTGACTTGTTTGGTGAGCCCCATCAGATTGAGGCGGTCGGCATTGCGGATCACGGGGACGATCAGATTGCCACTGGGCAGGGCGGCGGCCATACCGATGTTGATGTTGGCCTTCTTGATGATGCGGGTGCCGTCTACGCTGACGTTGACCAGGGGGAAATCCTTGATCGCCTTGGCAACGGCTTCGATGAAGATCGGGGTGTAGGTGATCTTTTCGCCGTGCTGTTGCTGGAAGTCCTTCTTGATTCCTTCGCGCCAGTTGACGATGTCGGTAACGTCCACCTCGATGAAACTGGTTACGTGGGGGCTGGTGCGCTTGCTATCGACCATGTGGTCGGCGATCAGCTTACGCATCCGGTCCATCTCAATGATCTCGTCGGACGAAGAACCGGAGGCAAGACTGCCAGCTGGTGCGACAGGGGGGCGGGGGGGAAGGGTTGTCGCGGGAGTTCCAGCCGTTGGTGCAGCCTTGCCAGGACCGGTTATGAAGCGATTATCGCGTCGCTTCAGGTAAGCCTGTATGTCTGATTTATTAACCCGGCCGCCGTTGCCCGTACCGGGGATATGGTCGAGCTCAGCCTGGCTGATGCCCTCCTTCTCCGCAATAGTACGAACTAGCGGCGAATAAAAACGACCGTTCTCCGACTTTTCTGACCGGCCCTGCTCATTTTCACTTTCGTTTTCGCGGCGGGGCGCAGGGGAAGGTGCCGGTTCCGGCGCGCCGGCTTTTGCCGCTTGCTCGGCGGGTGCCACGGCGGGGGAAGCCTCCACTTCGGCACCGGCTTCGGTCTCGATGAGGGCGATGACTTCCCCTACGGCTACGGTGCTGTCCGGTTCGAAGCGGATCTCCTTGATGGTGCCGGCCACCGGCGCGGGCACTTCGCTGTCAACCTTATCGGTGGCGATCTCGAGGACGGTATCGTCTACCTCCACCGTATCACCGACTTTCTTCACCCAGTTCAGGATGGTCGCCTCGATAATACTTTCGCCCATTTTGGGCATGACGAGCTCTACTTGGGCCATGTTGGTTACTTTGGTTTTGCCGGCTGGTTAGGCCTTGATCGACTAGGGGAAGGCAAATTTAGGTCGCAGCCGCCACTTTGGTATTTGAGCCTGGGTTACTTCTTCCGTTTTGGCGTGCGCTTTGGTTTGGCCGGTGCCTTTTCCTCGGTTTCCATTTCCTGGTTCGCAGATAACCTTTTGCTGCCCGTCCGTCGGGGCTTCGCCGGGGGATTCGCTTCGGCGGACGGGCCGGTGGCTTTTACCGTCTCCGCATCGCTGTCCTTTTTCTTCTTTCGCGGGGCACGTTTTGGTTTGACCGGGGGATTGGTATCGGTCTTCGCGGTAGGGGTCTGCGGTTTCTTTCGCGGCGCACGTTTTGGTTTAGGCGTTGTGGCGGCGGCCTTGGTTTCGCTTGCTGGTTCCGGCACGGTGGTAAGTTCCTGAACTGAGCTCGCAGTTGTATCGGCAACGGCGGCGTCCCTGGTTTTACTCACCTTCTTTTTGCGGGAAGGGGGGGACTTTTTCTTGCCTTTTTCCTCGACGACTTCCGCCGGCGGTATCGTTTCGAGCACGGGTACACTGGCCGTGGCGCCAATTTCCAAACGCAACAGGTTCAGGGCATGCAATGCCGTGTATTCGATATTCCGGAGGCGGTCCTTGCCAGAACGTAGGAGCTTGGTTACGGTACCATCGGGTGTGGCGAGCGCCATCCAGATCGTGCCGACGGGCTTCTGTGCGGTGCCGCCCGTCGGACCCGCGATGCCCGATGTGGCCAGGGCATAATCCGCCTGCAAGCGAACCCTCGCTCCCTCCGCCATGGCGGTGACCGTTTCCTGGCTAACCGCCCCGAATTCGTTGATCGTTTCTTCGGGCACGCCCAGCAGGGATATCTTCAGCGCATTCGAATAAGCCACCACGCCGCCAACGTAATGCGCGCTGGAACCGGGTTGGGCCGTGATGAGGCTACCCAGGTAACCGCCGGTGCAGCTCTCGGCGGTCGCGAGCGTGTGGTTGCGCTCTTGGAGTGTCCGGGCCGCCAGGGAAGCCAGGTCGTCCTTGCCGTAACCGTAAATGAGGGAACCGAGCACTTGCTCAAACTCTTTGCGGTAGGCCTCCAGGTCGTTGCGAAGGGAGGTTTCATCGTCACCGCGGGCGCTGATGCGAAGACGTACCGTGCCGAGACTGGGGAGGTAGGCTAGTCCCATGTGTTCGGGCAGATTATCCTCCAGCGTTTCCAGGCGTTCGGCAATGGTGCTTTCCCCTTCGCCTGCGGTGAGAATGGTGATGGACCGTAGGATCTCCGCATCGAACTGCCGCCGCTTGAGCCGGCGCATGACCTCGTTATCCATGAGGTACTGCATTTCGTAGGGTACGCCGGGCATGGAAACCACAATCTGGTCATCCTTTTCCAGCCACAGGCCGGGGGCGGTACCCCGCTCGTTGATCAGGATCTTCGCGCCGGTGGGTAGGCGACACTGCTGCTTGTGGGCGTCCGTTGCTTTGCGTCCGTAGCGGGAGAAGACCTTCTGGAGTCGCTTCCAGGTGGGATTGTGCAGGCGGAGTTCTGCCCCGAAGTAGTCGGCCAGTACGAGTTTGGTGATGTCATCCTTGGTGGGGCCCAGGCCACCGGTCATTAGGACCAGGTCGGATTGTTCCAGGGCGCGATCGAGACCACCCATGATACCCATTCGGCTGTCGGCGACGCTCATATGTTCGACAACGGTAATGCCTTCCTCGCTAAGGGCGGCGGCCATGTAGGTGGCATTGGTATCGGTTACCTGCCCGATGAGAATCTCGTCGCCTATAGTCAGGATGGTTGCGCGCATAGTTTTTGGTACTGGTTCAGTAAGGCTGGGCCTTTCGTATCAAGGTGACAAAGGTCGCAAAGTTTATAATTAGCCACTCCCGAACGTTGGATTGGGTACTGACGGGAGGTTTAATTCAGTCAATTTCCCAGAATGAATTGCAGGTGTGTCATCGGCTGCGTAGGAGCTATTTTCCTGGTATAATCTACCGTAGCAAGCCTAAAGGTGCGCGTTTAGCGGCGGTGCGGCAAAGGTCGAATCACTGGAAATCGCTGCCATATTATCCGCTAATGTTAACTCAGTGTTACCAAATAGCGCTAATTAAGCGGGTCGCCGGTACTT
>JBASAV010000723.1:0-2315 GCA_049650785.1 Lewinella sp.
AAGTGGTACTCACCGGTTGGTCTACCGCGTAGGGGGTCGACGAAGTCACCGCAATGATTTGATTCAGTCCACCGTCAGGCGAAGTGTTGCCACTCGACGTAGCCAGCAGCGTGATGGGAACATCCACCGTGCCGCCGGAACCGATTTGGGCGGAATACATTGCCTTACCCGACATCGCTTCGTTAGCGTAGTAGGTTACATCCGATACACCAAAGGGTGGGTCACCGGAAGCGATGAACAGGCGGGAATCCATCACCAGCAGGGAAACATAATCGCCGGGCGTGCCGGACACCGTGATGGTCTGGTCGGCTTCGCCCACGGTAGCGGGAGTGGAAGAAAGTCCCACTACACCAATCACCGGCGCCTGTGGAGCATCCTGTTCGACTACAGCCTGGCCGCCGCCTAAACTGCCGTCTTCGTACAGACTGCTTACGATGGTGGAACCATCGCTGAAGGTAACCGTCACCGTCGCACCCGTTATCTCGTAGCCCGATACGGCTCCGGCATCCCCGGCACCGGGTACGCCCTGGATGCTATTGGGGTCCAGATCTACGGAGAAGGAGAACGTTTCTCCCGGGTCGAAATCAGTGTATGCGATACTCATGATGTCGAAGCCACCGTTCCGGGCACCGCTGAAGGGATCGGTACAGGCGTTGGCCGGCGTGACCAGCCCAACGGCTCCGGCAGTACTACCGGGCGAGAAACACTGGGCGGTAGCGTCGCCACCCGTTCCGGTAGGATCGAAAACCATATCCGGCAGGATACCGGTAGACAAGTCAAAGGATACCCCGGTCACCTGCAAATTACCGGTCGACTGGTTAGTAATCTGGAAGTTGCCGCTTCCGCCATAGGTGGAAGCACCGAGTCCGGCCCCAGGCGTAACCTCGACCAGTACACTGGGTGCACCGGATACGTTATTCACCTTCACCCGCCATACCTCGGAGGTATTGGAGGTGCCACTGGCGCAGGAGCCGCCGCCGTTGCGGGCCTTGACCGCTACGAGGTGGTAGATGTTTCCGCTGGCATTGTCCGACAAGGTTACGGGAATGTCTACCGTACCGTTGGACCCGACCACGGCGTCGAATTGCGCTACCGTTTGCGCTTTATTGGCTTCAAACGATCCGGGTATGACGCCGGGACCGAGGTCTTCGATCGAACTTTCCAGCACCAATAGTGACACCGCATCGCCGGGTGTACCGCTGATTTGTACGGTCTGAGCCTCTTCCTCTACGTTCGCATCTACGAATCCGGCCACGTTGGAGGCGCCACTGGCGCCGAGCACCGTCAGGCCAGGGGCCGTGTTTTCGCTACCGGGATAGAAATGATTAGCGGACCCCACATCGCTGTTGGGCTGAATGCGAAACAGTTCGCCGGAAACCGTGGTGAAGGTCTGTCCGTCGGAAAATTCTACGGTTACCGTAGTTCCGGCCAATTCCAGTCCGGAAACAGCGCCGGCATTGCCCGCAGCATTAAAGCCTTCTATACTGGTAGGGTCGATGTCGATCGCCAGGTTGATGCTCTCCCCGGGTTCGAAGTCGTTGAAGGAGAGATTAAGCACGGAGTACCCTCCGTTACCAACTTCGGCTTCGCCCACAAAGGGAGCCGTACAGTCCGGGTCGGTACCCGTCCCGCCGTTTCCGGGGACCGTCAGGCCCACGCTACCGTCACCGCCGGTCTGGCTGGTGATGGTCAGGCATTTAGCCGTAGCGTCACCCGCCGTCCCGACCGGATCGAAAACAATATTGGGGTAGATCGCCGTGCTGAGATCAAAGCTGACCGACGTGATCTGCTGTCCCTGCGAGTTGTTCGTGATGATCAACCCGTTATTGTACGTACTCGCCGTAAGCAGATCGGTACTATTTGGATCGATGGCTACGTAAGCACAAGCAAAATCGGTGGGATTGACGATAACCGTCCGGACGACTTCAGAAGCCGCATTGCCGGCGGCGTCGGTCACGTTATAGGTTACGGCGTAGGTGCCGGCCACCAGCGTGTTGACGAAGTCACCGCCGACAACAATCGAACCACTAAGGTCACCGTCAACGTTGTCCGATGCCGTGGCTCCGGGATCGACGTAGCTGTCGCCAACCGTGAGGTTGAGGGGATTGGCTCCCTGTAGCGCGATCACCGGAGGGGTAATATCATCGGCAGCCGAGATGCCACAGATTTGGATTCCCTTCAGTGCCGGATTTTCTACGCCGTGGATAAATTCAATATCCAGGGTACCGTCCGTGACTGTAAGCGTTGCGGAACGGGTGAAGGCCCCCTTCGGGCCCGCAATGGCGTAGGGATCGATATCGTCGAAGGCCGGCAGT
>JBASAV010000724.1:0-3479 GCA_049650785.1 Lewinella sp.
GGTCATGGCCTTACTGTACACTTTGGCCGCGTACCGGTCGTAGAGCAGCTGGAAGCAGGTAGCGTGCTGGTGCTTCCGGTAAGCCAGTACGATGTCCATATCTTCCATGGACGGGATGCAGCCGGTAGACACGTCGGTGAGCATTCGGGTTTCATGCTTCGGGAAGCCGCATTGGAACGACTCCCGGGTGAGACGTCAAAGTACGGATTGGGTCACGGAACGCGAAAGTTTACGCGCGATTATCACTCTACGACCTTGGTAGATTGGCTTACGGCGGCGACGTTGAAGACGCCCAGCACGGTTTCTTCCCCGTCGATCGCGAATACATTACCGGGGGCATTGGCGATCGGGATCTGGAAGATGCCGTTGTCCCCGTTCTGGATCTGGTCGCGGGCGATGCTCAGGAAGAAGAAGGCCTCCGGGCTCAGCGACCAGAGGTCCACGCTGATACGATCGCCGGGCTCCATTGCTTCGGGTGCCCCGTCCTCGTCCGTCTTGTTGATGCTGAACCGAATGGGCGCGATAAATACGATGCCGTCCGTACCGCTGCCGGCATCGAAGGTCGCGTCGTAGACCAGCGAAAGTTCCCGTGGCCGGTTGAGCAGGGTATCGTTGATCGTGGTGCGGATGAGGTAGGCATCGCCGACGCCGACAAAGTCGCGGGCGTACAACTGGGCGTAGAGGCCCTCCTCCAGGCCGATCTGCTCCTCTTCCAGACCAACGGCTATGCTGTCGATGGCGGGAACCCGGCGGATCGACGTCTGGCTCGCGTAGCGCAGCCCGTCGTGTTCCAGCCCGAGCACGAGTTCGGTATCGACCGGACCCAGGGAATCACCGGGGGCCGGCTCCCAGGTGTAATTGCCCTCGCCCTGGTGGAGAAAGGCAAAGCAGGTGGTATCCGGCGTCGTGCGGCACACGATCACCTGGGCCTCCTCCACCGGGGTGGGAAGGCGATTGTCGTAGTAGTCCTGCGATTCGGTAAGCCGGATGGTCTGCGGCTCCGCGCGGTTGGTGAGCCAGGCGTCCACGACCAGCTGGGGTTCCTCGAAGTCGGTTTCCAGGACGACGGGGTCTTCGCACCGCCACAGCATCAGGGCCAGTAAAAGGATGGCGAGTGATCGGATCATTGGAAGGTGAAGTTGTAGGACACGGAGGGAATGATGCTACCCACCACCGAAAGCTTGATCGCTTCCGTATTGATGGCCTGGCCGGGCATCGTGCGCCCGTCAATCTGGTCGGCGTAGATGGTGAAGGGATTGCGGCGGGCGTAGAGGTTATAGACCCCGAAGATCCACTGTCCCTGCCAGCGCCGGTCGGCCTTTTCCTTCTTCGGATCGAGGGTGAGGCTGACGTCGAGGCGGTGGTAATCTGGGATGCGGAAGTTGTTGCGGGCGTCGCCGGCGTTGTTCGGGATGTAGTAGCCGAGTTGGTAGTAGCCGCTGTTGGGTAGCGTGGTGGGCGTGCCGGTATTGTAGACGAAGGTGCCGCTCAGACTAACGCGGTCGGAGAGCTCGTAGAAGCCGGTCACGTTGAAGTTGTGGGTCTGGTCGAAGCGGGTGGGGTACCACTCGTCGTTGTTGATCCCCGCCACCAGTCGTTCGGAGCGGGCGAGGGTGTAGCTAAGCCAGCCGGAGAAGCGGCCCTTATTTTTCTTTAGTTGGATCTCGGCCCCGTAGGCCCGGCCGACACCGCTGAGAATCTGTCCCTCAACGAGTTCGTTGAGGATGAGGTCGGCCCCGTCGATGTAGTCGATCAGGTTATCGAAGTCTTTATAGTACGTCTCGAAGCTCAGCTCGTACGTATTGTCCTGGAGATTCCGGAAGTAGCCGACGGCAAACTGGTCGGCCTGCTGGGGGGTGATGTTGTTGGTGCTCGGCGTCCAGATATCCAGGGGAATGGAAGCGGTGGTATTGCTCAGCAGGTGGATATACTGCATCGTGCGCTGGTAGCTGGCCTTCAGCGAGCTGTTTTCGTTGAGGGTGAACTGCGCCGCCACCCGGGGCTCGAAGTAGAGCCAGTCGTCGATAACGTCGTTGCGTTCGGTGGGGGTGATGCCGACCAGCGGGCGGGGCAGGCCCTCGCGAAGCGCATCGCCGTATTCGTAGATGTTGCGGCCGCCGAGGTAGGCGAAGTGGCTCACCCGTAGACCGTAGTTAAGCTTCAGCCGGTCCCAGAGGGTGAGCTCGTTCTCCACGAAGGCGCTCGACTCCAGGGCCCACTGCCGGCTCAGGCTGATGTCGATCCGGTCGCCGTCGCTCACCGCGATGGCATTAGCGGGCTCGAAGCGGTAGTAGATAGCCTGACCGCCGAAACGGATCACGTTGTCCGGATTCACGTAGTAGGAAAATTCCGGCTTGATGCTGGTATTCACGATGCTGGCGTCCCAGTTGAAGGCGTCTTCGTCGGGGTCGTCACCGAAGTCGATGGCGTAGTCGTAGTCGCTATAGTAGATCGTGAGGTTGGCGAAGAGCTTGTCCGAGAAGAGGTGATTCCACCGCAGCGTACCGGTCGCGTTGCCCCAGCTGAAGCCGGCCGCGTCGCCGGGACTGAAGACGTCACGCCCCAGATAGCCGGATAGAAAGACCTGGTCCTTATCGCTGAAGCGGTAGTTGGTCTTTAGGGTGAGGTCGTAGAAGTTGAGGCGGGTGCCGCTCAGGTTGTCATTGAGGAAGGGGGCGGCGAGCACGTCGATGTAGCTTCGGCGTCCGGCCAGCAGGAAGGAGGACTTATCCTTCACCAGCGGAGCTTCGACGCTCAACCGGCTGAAGATGGTCCCGATGCCACCCTGCATCTCGAACTGCTGGTTATTGCCCTCCTTCATCCGCACGTCGAGGATGGAGGAGAGCCGGCCCCCGTAGCGCGCGGGAATGCCGCCCTTGTAGAGTTGCACACCCTTTACGGCGTCGGGATTGAAGACCGAGAAAAAGCCGAAGAGGTGGCTGCTGTTGAATACCGGCGCCTCGTCAAGGATCACCAGGTTCTGATCGATGCTACCGCCGCGGACGTTGAAGCCGGCCGCGCCTTCCCCGACCGTCGTCACGCCGGGTAATAGCTGAATGCTGCGGATCACGTCCACTTCGCCGAGCAGGCTGGGCAGCTTTTCGATGGTGCCCATATCGAGCCGTTCCACGCTCATCTGCAGGTTGCTCACGTTCTCGTCTTCGTCGATGGCGGTGACCACTATTTCCTGCAGTACGCTGCCGGCTTCCTCGAGGGCGAAGTCCTGCGTCAGGTTGCCGTACAGGGCGAGGGGGACCTCCTGTTCGGCAAAACCCAGATAACTGGCCTTGAGGCGGTAGTCACCCGGTTCGACGGTGAGGGAGTAAAAGCCGTAGGCATTGGTTACGGTACCCTTCGTTGTCCCGGTGATCTGTACCGTAGCGCCGATGAGGGTGTCTCCGTTGCTGGCGTCGCGGATGTACCCCTTGACCGTCACGTTTTCCTGGGCCAGGAGCGGGAGGGAAAGGGCGAGCAGGAGC
>JBASAV010000725.1:0-9315 GCA_049650785.1 Lewinella sp.
GTCTTCGTCGGTATCCCAGCTTAGCCGGGCAACAAATAAATTCATAATGAGGAAGAAAATGGATAAAACAAATGGTAATGTTGAAGGCAAAGCCTTTAATAGATGTTGAGAGCCAAATCAAATTATACGGTAGCCAACTTCAAAACCGTGAAGGAATAATTTTCAAAACAAAGTTCACCCGAAAAGTTCCGGGCAACTGCAAAAATAAGCCTATTTTCAATGGAAAACCTAAAATTTTACGGAATTCTATTCATCTTTCTGCTTGCCTGTCAGCAAATTGAGTCACCTGAAGACCCCAACGGCCAGCTGAATGCGGCAATCCAGGAGCTGCGTGACGAGTATGCACCCGACCGCCGCACCGACCGCGTTGAGGTAGCGGTAGAGCGACGCGGAGACAGTGTGATCTTCGCCGGCTACACGACCGTAGGGGCGGCAGCCGTGTCCCTGGATTCGCTGATCGACGTGACCCCCGGCGGCATCAACCAAGTACGTCAATTGCCCGAAACGGAGGGCCTCGGCCTAATCCGGGTGTCGGTAGCCAATATCCGTACGGAGCCCGGGCATTCCAGCGAACTGACCTCGCAGGCCCTGATGGGTACCCCGGTGGAATTGTTGGATTTTCGCGACGGCTGGTTTCTCATTCGTACCCCCGACCGGTACATCGCCTGGTTGGAAGAGGGGGCGATTGTCCGGGCGTCCGGATCGGAAATGAACGAGTGGTTTTCCGAAGGGCTCTTTTCCTGCGCTCCGGCGCAAACCACCGTTTACGCATCCGCCAGCGGCGGCCGGATCGTATCGGAATTGGTAGCCGGCGACCTGGTTAAAGCCGACAGTGGTCCCGGCGAGCAGGCACGCGTCCGCCTCCCCGACGGGCGGGAAGGCTATCTCGCCTCTACGGATCTCCGACCGTACCTGCAATTGGCTACCCCGGAATCCGTTTCCGTAGATGCCATACTGGCGACGGCCTTCGAGCAGGCCGGCAAGCCCTACCTCTGGGGCGGCACCAGCCCAAAGGGTATGGACTGCAGCGGCTTCACCAAAACCGCCTACTACCTCAATGGCTACGTGATTCCGCGCGATGCCAGCCAGCAGGTGCACGCCGGGGAGGACGTTGCCCTCGACGATAATTTTACCCAATTGGAACGAGGGGACCTGCTATTCTTTGGAAGCTACCGGGACGATGGCAGCGAGCGGGTGACCCACGTCGGTTTCTATCTGGGTGGGGGACGCTTCCTGCACGCGGGTGCCGACAACGGCTTCATCACGGAAAACTCCCTCATCCAGGGGGAGCCGGACTACGCCGAGCACCGGCGCAACAGTCTGCTGCGGGCCCGGAGGCTACGGGAAGGACACGGCGGCGTGGTAGCGATTGACAGCGCGTTCACCGCCGTTTACACCAGGTCCTCATCCCGGTAAGGCCGGCGTTCCAATTCTTTGAGTTCCATCCGATCTTCGAGGTCAGGTAGGGGAGTGCCCCGGTCGTTCTCGCGCGGGTGAACGTCTTCGGGGTCGGCCAACGGGCCGTACAGGCTCATGGCCTGCATGGCCACCCCGATCCCCCAGCCCAGGATAGGCCAAATAGCCCAGCCGATACTACCGATGGTGAAAAGATTGAGAATCACGAAGAAGGCGGACATCACGACATAGGTACGCAAATGACGACGGAAGTCGATCTTCTTCTCGCGCAGGCTCTTGTCGTCGTACTTTTTCTTGCTTTTCTTGCTCATCTCCCCTTATTCCAGCTCGGCAATAACGGTTTTGTTTCCCTTTACCTTCTGGCCTATCTCGACGCGCAGTTGCGTGCCGAGCGGTAGAAAGAGATCGACGCGGCTACCGAATTTAATGAAGCCGAAATCTTCACCCTGTACGACCTGCTGCCCTTCTTCCAGGTAATTTTTGATCCGTTTCGCCAGTGCGCCGGCTATCTGACGCAGCAGGATCTCCGTTTCGCCGGTATCGATGACGACGGTGGTCCGTTCGTTTTCCGTGCTGCTTTTGGGATGCCAGGCGACGAGGTACTTGCCGGGGTGGTATTTGTTATACTTCACGAGGCCACTTACGGGATTCCGATTAACGTGGACATTGACCGGAGACATGAAGATGCTAACCTGCAGCCGTTTGGCGCGAAAGTATTCCTGCTCGTACGCCTCCTCGATGACCACTACTTTCCCATCGGCCGGGGCGTAGACCAAATGGTCGGCTTCCTCGGGAACCATGCGTCGGGGATTGCGGAAAAACTGCAGAATGGTCAGAAAAAACAATCCCGCGGCAATCGCGACGATTGGCAGTTGGGCCGGTGCCTTCCAGGCCACCAAGCCTACAATAAGGCTTAAACCGACGAAGAGTAATGCTAACATCCGGCGACCTTCCGGATGTATACGCATGGGTTTACGCAAGACTGGGTGGTTTAGTAAAAGACAATTAACGGGCTTTTAGGCGTATCAGTGATAACAGGACTACACGAGGAGAGTTTGTTGCCACCAGGAACTTAGGGACAATCATCCAATACTCTGCCGAAGCGCTACAAGGTCGTGTCCGATGGAAACCACTTTGAGCAGGGCCTTTTCAAGGTGCCCGACCGTAGTAAAGGGATTGGTAAGCGTACAACGTAAATAAACCTGCTCATTGATACGTGTTTGCACGATGTAAGTTTGGCCGCTCCTGGTCAGCCGGTCGCGGATGAGCTCGTTAATGCCGTTGCGGGAAATATCCTGGAGGCTGACGTGATTAAAACGAAAGCAGACAATATTGATATCGGGTTCCATAAACAGCTCCAGGTCCGGGTTCTGTCTGACCAGCCGGGCCATCTCCTTGCCGATCTGCGCTACGCTCTCCACGTAGTCCTGAAATATTTGTGGCCCGTAGGTGGACAGGAGGCTGTAAACGCGCAACGACAGCATGCGCTTGGTGCACTCGAAGCTTCGTTTGGCGATATTCGACCAATCTTCGTCAATCCCCTCGGTAAGCAGGTACTCGGCCCGCTGGTGGAAGGTCCGGTAGGCATCCTTTCCTTCGCGGAAGAACAGGCCGGTGGTGATAGCGGGGACCATCAGCATCTTGTGAAAATCCAGGGTGACGCTATCGGCCAGCTCGAGCCCGTCGGCCAGGTGCCGGTGCTGCGGAGATAGCCGGACGGCTGCCCCGTGGGCTCCATCCACGTGAAACCATAACCCACAGTCTTGCGCGATGGCCGCCATTTTATCCAGGGGGTCATAGGTTCCCGTAGCCGTAGTGCAGGCACTGCCCACCAGGGCAATGGGGGTGAGTCCGTCCTGTCGGGCCCGTTCGACCAGCCGCGGTATCTCATCTACCCGTACCCGAAGTTCCTTATCCGTAGGGAGGTAAATGATACCTTCCTCTCCCCAGCCCATCACTCGCACGGCACGTTGGATACAGTAGTGGGCGTGTTCGCTTACCAGCAGGCACGGCCGATCACCGGCGGTGAATTTTGCGCGGGCACAGAGGAGCGCGGTGAGATTGGCCAGGCTGCCCCCGCTGGTGAGGAAGCCATCCGCGGTCGCTGCCAGTCCGAGCAGGCTGGCGAAGCGTTCGATGACCAGCTTTTCCATCACGGTGCCCGGTCGACCCAGTTCGAAGATCGCCATACCCGTATTGAGCATGCTGGAAACCAGATCGCTCAGGGCGGCCAATGGGGCAGGGGGGACGACCTGGTGGCCCATGTACTCCGGATGGTGGAGATGCACACTCTCCGTGATCACCTCCCCAAACAACTGATGGGGAGGTGTACGGTGGTCTAGAACTTGTCGAAAGTGCTCCAGGCTTTCCTCGGGGGTAGCGTAAGGATTGGCCGGAAGACGGGTGACATTCTCCAGGTAATCGGCTAGCTGATCGATCAGGTCATGGCCGTATTTACGAAATTCCCCCGGGGAATAGGCGCGCGTAAGAAGTTCGGTCATATACCCATTTCGGCCCGGCCGGCGTCCAGTAATTTGCGGGTCTCGGCGGCATCCGCGCCCTGAGCGTATACCCGTAGGACCGGCTCGGTACCACCGGGCCGAACCATCAACCAACGATCTTCACCGTCCAGGTAGAAGTTAGTGCCGTCTACGTAGCGTATATCGGTGACCGGGTAGGGGCCGTTCTTGAATGGATCGTCATTAGCCATATTGACGATCTCCCACTTCCGGTTATTTTCGCCGCCCTGCTCTTTCAGCCAGCGCGCGGTACCATCGGCTACCCGTTTTACATTGTCTACGGTGTATTCCTGAGCGATGATCTCCCGCCAGCCGTCGGTGCCGAATTTGATCTTGACGGGATCCATAAAGGAAGGTTAATTAGTGTGTGTGGCCTTAATACAAGCTTCGGATGCGAATGTGCTAAAATTATTCTGCATACAAGAAGGAGAGCGGATAAAGGTAGCCAAAAGCCCTGCAGCTAGCTACCTTTGTGCTGTGGAATCGCTCACCGCTCTATTACTGGGACTGGCTGCCGCGGCCGGGGCTACCCTGTTTCCGGGGATGCTGAATATGACCAGCGTGAACGTAAGTCTGCGTGCCGGGCGGCGGGCGGGCTACACTTTTGCCCTGGGCATGGCCGTTACGCTGGCCGCCCAGGCCGCCGTGGCGGTATTCTTCGCGCGGTACCTTACGGCCAACGCCATGGTCCTGGAAACCATGCGGCACTACGCCATCCTGGTTTTCCTGTGCCTGTCCGCGTTCTTTCTCCTGAAGGGATACCGGGCGCAGATATCGGAAGTCTCCCACTTTGACCGGCCGTACCGGGGTAGCCCCTTCCTGCGGGGATCCATCCTGGCGGTGATGAATCTGTTGACCATCCCCTACTTCTTCGCCATCAGTGGGTGGTTTCTGGCCCAGGGCGTTCTGGATGACGCTCCCCTGGCGCGGATATTTTTTGCCGGTAGCGCCGGTGTCGGCGCGTTGCTCATTTTCGTGGCTTACGTGCGTATGGCCGACTGGATGTACCGGAATGCAAAGTTTTTCACCCGGCACATTAACTATTTTCTCAGCGGCCTGCTGTTGGTGCTGGCCCTTGCGCAGAGCTACCGGGTGTACTTTTAACCAAAGTTACCGACGGGCCAAACATTGATCTTGATTGTCACTTTTATTCACATATGACAGTCAGCACTATTACCCGGCCTCCCTCATCTCTGCAGGAGATCGGTACGAAGATCAAATCCCTGTTCCAGGATTGGGCCGCGGCTACCTACGATCAGGGTGGTTATCCCGCCCTTGAGATGCGCGCGCTGGCTGATGCCGGGCTGCTGACCAGCGTCCTGCCCGGAGCGCCACTGGACCCCGATGGTGCTAATCATGCGGAACTCCTGGACCTGCTCCGGATGGTGGGGCAGGGGAATTTATCCGTCGGGCGCATCTTTGAAGGACACGTCAATGCCCTCCGGCTGATCGGACTGTACGGTACGGAAGATCAGCAGGAAAGATGGTACGCCGATGCGCGCGAAGGGCACGTGTTTGGGGTCTGGAATACGGAGATGGGCGACGGTGTGCGCTACCACGAAGAGACCGGGGGGCAGTTTCGAACCGCCGGAAGTAAGACTTACTGTAGCGGATCCACCAACGTTACACGGCCCATCGTTACGGGGCAGCTGGTTACCCACGAGCATGGAAGGGGTGGCTGGCAGATGGCCGTTCTGCCACTGGACCGTCACGAACCGGAGGTAGACGAGTCTTTCTGGACCACCTCCGGCATGCGAAACAGCGTCAGCCACAAGCTGGATTTTACCGGTATCTACCTGGAGGCTAGCGATTTACTGGGGGAGCCGGAGGCCTATAATCGTCAACCGCACCTGAGCGGGGGAGCGGTCCGCTTCGCCGCCGTTCAGCTCGGTGGGGCTGAAGCTATCCTGGAACAAACCAGAACGTTCCTGCAACGACTGGAGCGTACGGGCGACCCCTACCAACGTAGTCGCTTGGGAAAAATGGTTATTGCCGTATCCAGCGGTAAGCTCTGGCTGCAGCAGGCGGGAAGTGTCCTGGATACCTCCGCCGACAGTGACCACATTATTTTCATTGCCAACCAGGTCCGGACGGCTATTGCCGACTACTGCCATCTATGTCTGGACCTATCTGATCAAAGCGTCGGCTCCCGCGGGATGCTCCCTCCCGAGCCCCTGGCCCGGCTACACGCCGATCTGAGGGTGTACCTGCGGCAGCCGGCACCCGACGCGGCCCTCAACGCGGTGGGCCAATACTACCTTAATGGATCATCCTAATCTTAATGTGGAGGAGCTAGTAGCGCAAAAGGATCGGTTGTACCAGGAGGCGCCCCTTCATCCGCCCGGAGACCTCCTGGCCTGGGAGCGAACTATCGTGTTTTCTCCGCACCCCGACGACGAGTCCCTCGGCTGTGGCGGGCTTATCCGAACGCTGCGGGAGCTGGACCGGGAGGTGTGGGTCGTGTTTATGACCGACGGTGCCATGTCCCACCCCAACTCCCAAAAGTATAGTCGAGAGGCCCGCGCTCAATTGCGGAAGCAGGAGGCGATTGCCGCCTGTACGGTACTCGGCGTTCCGACCGGTAACGTGCACTTCCTTTCCTTACGCGATGGGGAGGTGCCCTCGGAGTGGGAATCCAGTTTTTCCCCCATCGTTTTCGACCTCATTCAACTGGTTCAGGATTGGGAGCCGGATACGTTCGTCGTCCCCTGGCGGCGGGATCCACACGAGGACCACCGGGCTACCTGGGAAATTTGCCGTACCGCCCTCAACCAGTTCAGCCAGCCTATCCGCTGGATAGAATACCCCGTCTGGATGTGGGAAGCGAAAAACCTGGTTGATCTGCCGCGGCCCGAAGAAGTGATCTACTGGGCACTGGATATCACGGATAAGCTAGCGTGTAAAGAAGAGGCCATCCGGCTGCACGCTTCGCAGTGGAAGGGAGTGATCGACGATGATCCTACTGGTTTCCAATTGCCAGAAAGCATGATCGCCAAATTCCTTCGCGATCGGGAGATCTACTTCGTCTCGCCCGATAAGCGCTACCGCAGCCTAGATAGCACCTACTTCGACGATGTGTACCGGGACCGCGACGACCCCTGGAACTTTGAAACCAGCGAATACGAAAGGGCCAAATACGCCGCCACGGTAGCGGCCTTACCCAACCGCCACTTTAAACGGGCGCTGGAAATAGGCTGTTCGATTGGCGTACTCAGCGAGCTACTGGCCGATCACTGCGACTCTCTTCTCGGGATTGATCCGGTAGCTAAGGCACTCGAAGTGGCCCGTTTGCGACTGGCTGACCGGACCGGGGTGGCGTTCCGTCAAATGAGTATTCCGGGCGCTTTTCCAGAGGGCAAATTTGACCTTATCCTTATCTCGGAAGTTGGCTATTACTGGAGCCGGGGTGACCTAGAGAAGGCGATTACGCTGTGCCGGGAGGCACTGACGGGCGGCGGTATACTCTTGCTGGTCCATTACACCCCCTACGTACCTGACTACCCCCTTACCGGTGATGAGGTACACGACATTTTCAGCCAGCGACTGACCGGTTTTGACCGGTTATCGCAACACCGGACTGATCGATACCGCCTCGACGTGTGGAGAAAAGAAGGGGCCCACGGGCAGATCGGGTAAACCGTCGCAGTTCCGTTATGGCCTGCTCGAAGGTTCGGTCGGAAAAGGAATGGGTAGCTTCAAGCTGTTGCCGAATGTCCTGATATAGCGCCCCGAAGGAGGGAGCTTTCACAATACGCTGCTGCAGATCGCCCGGCGTGCAATCCAGGCACTCGGCGAGCGTGAAGAGAGCTGGGAGGGCTCCAATCCTCCGCTCGTAAAAGGCTCTCCGCAGGGCCACCTTCCACTTCAGCAGGTCAATGCAATTTTGTAAACCGAAAACGACCGGCTGCCGGTTTTCGCGCTCCATTTTGGACCATTCCTTCAGGCTTCCGCTGAAGGCTACGCCATTGATACGCTCACTGTCCCGATCGGAAGTGTTTACCCGCACGGCTGGATCGTGGACCAATTCCACGTCGATGCGTTCGAGCGCCCACGCAAAGGCGGCGTCCTCAATGGCCGGCAGGGGCGGCATACCGCCACACTTGCGGTAAGCTTCCCGGCAGACGGCCATGCTGGGACCGTAGTGTTGGAAGTGACGGGGCCAGGGATCGCTCTCGCTGGGGTCGATCATGGATTCCAGCAAAGCCTGCAGGCTGCGATAGGTGACGTCCTGTAGATGAATCTTGCGGTAGCCCGTGCGCTCGGAGGGGGGGACGACGATGCGGCCGCCTACTGCCCGGGCACCCCGGTCGAAAGCCCGGATGGTTGCGGCGACCCAGGTCGGATCGACGATGGTATCCGCATCGGTAGTGGCAATGATGCCGCCCGGAGGAAGTCTGCGCCAGGCCTCATCCATCATCAACTTGCGCACGAGCCCCACCCGGGCTACCGAACGAGGGATTTCAAGCTCTACCAGGTGTAAATGAAATGACGGATGGGCGAGGGCATACTGGCGCACGCGGTCGGCGGTATCGTCCGTACAGTTATTTGCCAGAATAATGACCTCGTAGGCGTCCGGTGCCAAAGCCTGTCCATCTACCCCACACTGGCGCTGAAGGGCCGCCACGGTCGGGCCGATAAATTCAGCTTCATCCTTGGCGGGGATGGTCACGCAGAGCCGACAAGCCGGGTGGGGTGGTGGCAACTGATCGGAGATTCTCAATTCCAGTAGACCGTCTTTCGGTAGGTCGGGCAAAACGATTTATTGGTGGGAAGTGCTTTTCTCCGCCGGATGTTGCGGCTACACTTTACTATTGTGGCGGAGAGGCTACGACTGATGACCGATGACCCGAACCTCCGGTTCCAATGGCACGCCGAATTTTTCCATGACCGTATCCTGCACCTGTTGACTGAAGGAAAGGATATCCCGTCCGCTGGCTCCGCCCCGATTGACTATCACCAAAGCCTGACGCTCGTAGGTGCCCACGCGCTCCGTTCCCGCTCCCCGCAGGCCGGCCCGGTCGATCAGCCAGCCGGCCGGTAATTTGACGTGGCCGTCGTCGATGGGGTAGGAGGGAAGGTCGGTATAGGTTTGGCTAAGTTCGGCGTGCAAGCTTCGCTCCACCACGGGATTTTTGAAAAAGCTCCCGCTGTTGCCGAGAAAGAACCAGTCCGGCAATTTGCTCCGCCGAATGTTAGTGACCGCCCCGGCCACATCACGGGCGGTAGGCTCCGTAACACCGGCGCGTTCGAGTTCACCGGCGATGGCCCCGTACGCCAATTTGAGGGGGCGTGGTTCACTCAGATCAAAGTCCACGGCCGTGATAAGAAAGCGGCCGGGTTCCCGCTTAAAGCGACTATCCCGGTAACCGAACGCACAGTC
>JBASAV010000726.1:0-3033 GCA_049650785.1 Lewinella sp.
TCCTCCGCCTCCTCCACGCTGAGTCGGTAAAGTTCGCCCTTCGCTTTGCCTTCCCCCGCCAGAAAGCCGGGGTAGCCACCGAGGTCGACCAAACGCCCCGCCACGGTAGCCTTACCGACCAGGGTAGCCCGTCGCCGCAGGAACTTGCTCATGCTAGAGGGGATGTCGCTGCGCAACGTGCCGTAAACGAAAAGGTAGTTTGCTGCGTCGTTCATAAGGTCGTGGTTAGCGGGTGGCGACTGCGAAAAGCTTCCATAAGCTCCAGGTGATGATACTGCACGACGCCCTCCCGGTGATGCTCGGCAATGTACGCCAGGATGGCCTTCTGTCCTTCCCCGTCCGGCACCGTTGAGGCCGCCTCATCAATCCAATCCATCGCTTCGCCCGGCAGCAGCTTTTCGATCCTAAACTCGTGACCTTCCCGGTACGCTTTGGCCAGGTGACTGTAGACGGTAGATTTTTTCACTCCCCGATTAGCCGCGATGCCCTTAACGGTATCGCCCGCCTCTAACGCGGCCAGACTGACCAGGTGGCTCGGGGTGTCCCCCTGTCGTTCCCGGTCCTCTGCCCGGCGAGCTTTGCGAACATCTCCCGCCCGGACCTTTTTTTCCGGGGCCGGATCCTGGGTGGCGGATCCCCCGTCAAATTGACGGATAGCCTGCATGAAGTGATCCCCGAAGCGGGCGAGCTTGACCTCCCCTACCCCGTTGATCCGGGACATGGCCACTTCGGTGGTAGGCTGAGCGGCGGCCATTTCCTCCAGCGTCTTATCGGAAAAGATGAGGTAGGGCGGAATGGATGCTTCCCGTGCGAGCGTGCGGCGCAGTTCACGCAGCACGTCGAAGAGAGAGTTTCGACTGCGTGGCGCAGCGGCCCGCTTGGCGGTCCGGTTCTCCTCTTGCTTCTTGCGGTCGCGGATAGTCTGAAACTTCACCAACTCGACACCCTCCCCTTCAAAGAGCACCCGCCGGGCGGCCGGGGCCAGCCGAAGCTTGTTGAAATCCTCGTGGGCTACGTAGAGGTACCCCAGGCTGATGAGTTGACCGAAGTACTGGTTCCAGTCGTAAGTAGACAGGTCGCGTCCGGCACCGTAGGTCTTGATGCTATCGTAGCCGTTGGCGAGAATTTCCTTTCGGCCCGAGCCGCGGAGAATATCAATGGTCAAGCCCAGGCCGGTGGATTCCCGCAGCCGGGCGACGGCACTGAGGGCCTTTTGCGCTAGTACCGTCCCGTCGAAACGCTCGGGTGGATTGGCACACACATCGCAGTTGCCGCAATCTTCTCCGTGGTCCTCACTAAAGTAGTTAAGCAGGATACGTCGGCGACAGGCCAGGCTCTCGGCGTATTCCTTCATCCGCTCCAGCTTGGCCAGTTGGATCTCGGCGTTACCGCTCCCGGATATCATGTCCTTGAGCGTGGTGTAGTCGTTGTAAGAATAAAAGAGCAGGGTATCCGCTTTTGCTCCGTCGCGGCCGGCGCGGCCGATCTCCTGGTAATAATTTTCCAGGTTCTTCGGCATGGTATAGTGAATGACCCAGCGAACGTTACTCTTGTCGATGCCCATACCGAAGGCGATGGTGGCACAAACGATCAGGGTCTTATCCCGGATAAAATCCGATTGCACCTTCGCCCGCTTTTCGGCGGACAGTCCGGCGTGGTAGGCTTCGCTCTTGTAGCCGGCCTCCCGTAGCTTTTCGGATAATTGCTCGGTCTGTTTGCGACTCAAACAGTAAACGATCCCGGCCTCCTGCGGACGATCCCGCAGAAAACGGATGATCTGTTCCCGTCTTTTCTGGCCGGGCCGGACTTCCAGGCTAAGGTTCGGCCGATTAAAGGAGGCGATAAACTGTTTGGCGTCGGGTATGCCCAGTTGCTCCGCCATATCCCGGCGGGTCAGGCGATCGGCCGTGGCGGTCAGGGCCAGAACAGGTACATCGGGAAAGGCCTGCTTGAGCTGCCGCAGGCGGGTGTACTCCGGCCGGAAATCGTGTCCCCAGGCAGAGATACAGTGGGCCTCGTCAATGGCAAAAAGGCAGACGCGCCGCCGCCGGAGAAAAGTAAAGAAGCCGGGAGAAAGCAGCTTTTCGGGACTCACGTAGAGCAGGTGCAGCTCACCGTTTTCGTAGGCCTGTTCCACGGCGTGGGCTTCACCACCGCGCTGGGTACTGTTCAGGAAGGCTGCGCGTATGCCCACCGCCTGCAGGCCATCAACCTGGTCCTTCATCAGGGAGATGAGCGGACTGACGACCACCGCCGTACCGGTCATGGTAACAGCCGGAATCTGGAAGCACATCGATTTACCCCCACCGGTGGGCATGAGGACGATACCGTCGTGGCCCGCATACACGTGCTCGACGATCGACAGCTGTAGTGGCCGGAAATCGTCGTAGCCAAAATACTTCTTCAGGGCGGCGAGCGCCTGGGGGGAATTCATACTTTCTCTTTGTGGCGAAGATTGCAAATATTACAAAATGTTTCAATAATTACAAGGCTGTTTGAAATATATCCGTCCTCAATCGAGAATTTCTTGCGCAATACTTTGAACCTCCGGGACTAGTCTATAATTTTAGCTTTGAAGATGGCTAATCGCTTCTGGAACCGGCAAATCAACCGCCTAGAGCAGGCGGGAAATAATGATTTTCTCCTGATTTTAACGGGGGGAGCGAAAGCGTACGCCACGCACGAGCTTCATCAATTGCTACGCCGCCTGCGTATCGAGTCGATGCGGTTGCGCGAACTGCGCCGCACTATATTCCGACTCGCCATCTGCGTTCCACTTATGCTGTTTGTTGCCTGTGGGGCCGGCCTACTGGGTTGGCATCCCGTCGTTTACGGCACGTTGGCGGCATTAATGTTCCTGACCCTTCTACTGGTTGGTGCCAACCTGTACCTCCGCGGCCGCTTCCAGTGTCACGACCGGGGCAAGCGGCTGCGTTGCATTATCCAGCAGGAGCTTGAGCGTCGGAGGAAAGACGTCGGGGCGGTCTAAGTAAGCCGATTTCGCAAACGATACCCCGTTTTTTCGGTTATTCG
>JBASAV010000727.1:0-2308 GCA_049650785.1 Lewinella sp.
ATTTAATATGATATAAATATAGATATGCCACAATTAACTAAAATAGGCGTCTTCTACGACGGTAATTATTTTCTCCACGTAAGTAACTACTATAACTACGATCATCCGCAGCGCCGCCGACTCAGCATCACGGGCCTGCACGAATTCATCGAGGCGCGCGTGGCCATGGAAGAGGGAGTCGCCCGGTCGCGGTGCAAGATCGTGGATAGCCACTATTTCCGCGGTCGCCTCAATGCCACCGAAGCCCAGCAACGGGGCAGCGCCCTTTACTACGACCGGGTCTTTGACGACATCCTTATGTCGAGCGGGGTTACGACCCACTATTCGCCCCTGCGGTCCAGCCACGGCCGGCGCCACGAGAAGGGTATCGATGTCTGGTTTGCCCTGGAAGCTTTCGAGCAGGCCTTGCTCCATCGGTTCGATATTGTCGTACTCATCGCGAGCGACGGCGATTACGTCCACCTGGTGCGGAAGCTCAACGCGCTGGGGTGCCGCGTGATGGTTGTTGGCTGGGATTTCGAGTTCACCACGGAAAGCGGAAGCGGAATGGTTACCCGTACGAGCCAGGATCTGCTGGCGGAGGCTAGCTATCCCCTGATGATGTCGTCTATCATTGACCACCCCAGCAGCGATGCGGAGGCGAAACTGGTGGACCGACTATTCGTATCCGAGAAAAAGAAAGAAAACAAGGTAGAGGAGCGAAAGCCCGAATCGGTCAATTTAGAGGAGCCGGTAAACGGCGAGATCGGTGAAGTCATGGAGAGCCAGATATTCAGCCTGAAGGGCGGGTACGGCTTCATTACCTACCCGCCAAACAATCTTTTCTTCCACCACAGTAACGTCAAGAACGTCCGATTCGAAGACCTGCTGGAGGGCGATCCCGTCGAGTTTACCCTCGCCCACAGCAATAAGGGTAAACTGGTGGCCCAGGAGGTATACTTCATGGGGGAACTGGAGAGCGACGACCTGGAACAGGAGTAGCTATGATCTTCATCAGCCGCAATCTCAAAACGGATAGCCCGCTGCTAAGCTGGGGTAGAACGGCGGGGGTAGAAGTGAAGGGGATATCGCTACTCCAATTTAAGGCTGTACCCTTTGACGCTCCCGGTGACACGGATTGGTGGTTCTTTTACAGTAGCCGCGCCGTGCAGTACGCGGGCCCTATTCCAAGTGGCGTCAAAACCGCCGCTATGGGCGGCGGCACGGCGACGGCACTCCTCCGCTCGGCTGCGCCGGTTGACTTTTGCGGTTCGGGTACGCCGGAGGATGTTGCTGATGAATTTTTAGCCGTTAGCGCGGGCCGGCGGGTTTTCTTTCCACGGGCCCGTCAGTCTCGGTTAAGCGTGCAGACCGTAATGAGCGATCGGGTTACGGTATTAGACGCGGTGTGCTATGAGAATCAACCGGCCCCTCCGGAAGCGCCGATCACGGCGCGCACCTACATTTTTACCAGCCCGTTGAACGTATCTGCCTATCTGGATCACTACGCGCTGCCGGTGGACGCCAAGGTATTAGCGATCGGACCGAGCACCGGCTCGGAACTGCAGCGGCGCGGGATTGCGTGTCGCTGGCCGGATGTTCCTTCGGAGGGGGCTTTGCTCGATCTACTCTGACGAAGCGGTCAGGCGGCGTAAGGAAGGATGACCGGGCCGGTCTTATCGGTCGATCTCTTGATCCCGAGCAGATTTTCGGCTATTGAAAAATTGCAAAGCTTTGAATCACGCCACCCACCATAATCCAGCGCGGAGGAGAATTCCCACTCCATCGGGTCGGTGACCAGTTGGGCCTTCACGGGATTATCGTGGATGTAATGGAAACACGTTTGTAGGTATGGGATGAAGCGGGTATAGCATTCCAGATCATCCAGGCCGGTTGAGTCGGGGTAGAATCGGCTGTAGCCTGGTTTAGCTTTGGTCTTTGCCCGGAAGAGAGACCCTCTTCGGTGGTACTGCCGGTTGATGGTCCGGGTATAGCTACTCAGTACGATTTTGATGCCGTGACTCAGGCGCTGCTGAAATTTCTCTTCCAACTTTCCTTCGTCCAGGCGTAAAAACCGGCCGCAACGGCTCGGCCCGCAACCAAGGGCGGTGGGCTTGAGCATCAGGTGAAAGTGATCGGGCATGAGGCAGTAGCTGATCACGTCTGCTAGCGGGAGAATATGCGAACGTAGCTTTTCCAGGAAGAACAGATAATTGCTTCGTTCGCGAAAAAGCAGTTCGTAGTTGATGCTCTGATTGTAGACGTGATAGATGACTTGTTCGTAGTACATACCGCAAAAGACGGGCCGACGACTCTCAATGAGTGATAG
>JBASAV010000728.1:0-5669 GCA_049650785.1 Lewinella sp.
GCCCGGCGGTTGCCCGGGGATATTTCTGCCGCCAGCCATCGTAGCCCACCAGGGCCAGGAAGATCAGACTGGGATATACAAAATGCATATGTCTCCAGCCATTGTATAGCGTGGAGTGGAGGAGAATCACAACCAGGATCGGGCCCACTGATAGGCCCAGGTGGACAAAATCACACTGGCCGGTATAATCCGTCCATAGCTTCCCCCTTGGAAGGCCTTGCACGATAGTTCGAAGGGCCCGGAAGGTGCCGGTCAGGGAGAGTAACACGTACATAACCGGGGTCGTGATCACGATCCAGGCGGGTATGTAGTAGGCCGGCACATCAACGGCCGAAAGCCGGTCACCAAATAAGAGATTGGTTCCCCCCCAGTCGAAATCGGACATTTCGGACAGGGCACCGACCAGCCGGTGCAGGGTATCTTCCCATAGATAGGGAAAAAATGGGATCATCAGGAGTATGGACAAGACCGCGTAGGCGCCCGCCATACCGAGCCGACGGGATATCCGTTTTCGCTCGGAGACGGACTCCCAAACCAGAATAGCTACCGTAGCAGCCAGGATCACCAGGGCAGGAAGGCGGGTATTGAGCGCGATCGCAGTGGCTAAGGCATGGACCATCAGTGAAGGCCACGACCGGTAACGTAAAAACCGAAGTAGTGTAAAGCTGGCGATCAGGTAGAATACCAGCAGGATATGATCCTTCGGATTAAAGAACGCGTGCGCGAAGATCCGGGGACTCAAGACCAGTAAGATCGTACCAAGCAAGGGATACCACGGCCGGTCCGGCCATCGCAGTCGTAGCATGCGGTAAAAGCACACCAGCGCCAGCAGGTAGAGCACATAGTTGATCACATGGCGTAGCCGGTAGTACTGATAGGGGTCGTCGTAGCCCCATCGCAGCTCAAGTAAACTCGCCGCGATTTGATAGATCATACCGTAGTTCGACCATTGGTAGTCCTCCAGGTCGAAAGTAGGTTCCAAGGCTTGGTGATCCAGCCCCAGCTTGTCGGCGGCGTAATCCAGGGAAACCCGACCGTGCCGGCGCTGTATGGCTTCGTCCCAACTGATACCGTAATCATCTAGGATATATCCCCCGATGATCGCCAAGGATACAAAAAAGAAGAGGGCCGCGTAGGCAGGACGCAGACGCACGTACGATGGATTTGGTGCGAAGATGCCCACTTTTTGTGAGACGGCTTAGGTCTTACTGATTGACCCGGTAGATGCCGATGACCAGATTTCCTTCCGGATAGAGTTCCACCACCGGGTCGCTGAAGTATTCCCCACGGGTAGGGATGGCATCCCGCTCCGTCGGGTAGATGAAGTTCGTAGCTACGAAATCGGCAAGATGCCATTTGGATTCCAGTACCAATTTTTCGCGGGCGCCGGGTGGCAGGGAGCGAACGTTGTCTTCGCAGGGCCAATTCACACACCTGATTCTTCGCGTTTCCCCTGCCGGTATCTGGTCGGTCAGCTGGAGCAGCGCGTCGCGGTACGAGGCCCCCCAGTAATCCATATCGTAGCGCTGTAAAATAAACTCGTCGCGGACCAGCTCATTGAAATAAACCTGTTGGTGTGGATGCATACGGTACATCTGGGAAGCCGTCCAAAGCATCGCCGCCCCTAGGCATAGGCTCCCAATAATTGGCTTAAGTTGATAAAGGCGGTAAAAGCCCAGCAACAGAAAGTAAACCAGTGCGGGGTAGACGAAGTGTAAGTGACGCCATCCGTTATAGAGGTTAGCGTGTAAAACGATGACGGCTAGTAAGGGGCCGATAGCCAGGGCAAATTGGATAATGTCGTAGGTTTCCGGCAAACCTGACCACAGCTTGCTGGAAAAGAGTCTTGGAGCTAATCGCCAGGCCGACCACCCCAAACCTACAGCGATAAAGAGCAGGTACACGATCGGGGTAGTCAAGGCGATCCATACGGGGATATAAAACCAGGGCACCGTGTCTGCGGTGTACGAAACCCCGAATAGCAGCACTTCTCCGGCCCAACCGTAGCTGGCCATTTCCGTCATGGTGGAGGCTACCCGACCACCGGTATCCTGCCACAAGTAGGGAAAAAACGGGAGGGCGGCCAGGCAGGATCCGACCAGATACGTGGCAGCCACTCCGAGCCTGCGAAGATTGCCGGGCCTGGTAAACAGCTGTTCGGCAACCAGCACGCCGACGGTTACAGCTACTATGATCAGCGCAGCTGGACGGGTATTGAGTGCGAGGGCGCTAACCACCACGTGGAGGGCAAGCGCGGCGGGTCTACGTTCTTTTAAGTAGCGAAATAGGGTATACGTAGCGGCGACGTAGGCAACCAGCAGGATATGATCCTTGGGGTTGAAAAAGGCATGGCCGAAAATTCTGGGACTGAGGGTCAGTGCCAACACTCCTAAAAGGGGGAGCCAGGAATCGCCCGGATAGCGCAGCCGCAGGAGTCGATGGAAGCAGAATAACGACAGCCCGAAGAGCAGGTAATTAAGGAGGTGGCGGATACGGTAATATTCGAAGGGCTCATCTGAGGTATTGAATACCTGCTCCAGACCGATGGCCACCAGCTGGTAAAGCACTCCATAGGGAGCAAAGCCCGCCTCCCCATTCGTTAACTCACCGTGGGGTATGCCCAGTTTATCGGCCACGTATTCGACGCTCACCAGGCCGTGTCGGCGCTGGATAGCTTCATCGTAGGTAATGCCGTAGTCATCCGTTATGATCCAACCGATAATAAAGTAGGCCACGAAGAACAGCACGGTGGTCACTCGGCGAATCACGGTATGGGGTTGGTTTAACACAACAATTCGAGGGCAGCCGCTAGTAAAGATCGGCTATCCCCAACTTCAATATCGCCATTATCCGTGAACCTCGTGGCGGCCTGCTCGAGTGGAAGACTCGCCGGTACGTGCGCATTCAGCGCACGGAGAGACCAGAGGAGCGATTGCATGGCATGCTCCCCTCGGCCAAGGGTGGGCGTGAAGGTGATGGGCAGTACGCTCTTGCCGTCGGCCTCGCCCGAAGTGGCTAACCAGTCAAGTCCGTTCTTGAGGACACCCGGAAGATTATCGAGGTAGGCGGGGGTACTGATGACCACCGCGCAGGCATCCCGCCACTGCAGCCGCCAGGATAGGACAGAATCGGACCACGGAGAACGGTCGCGTTCCGGCTGGTAAATGGGTAAGTCAGCGGGATTGACGGAGACCGATACCGCGAATGACGTCAGGTTGGCACACGCGGCGAGTAGCTGGCTGTTCTGACTCTCGGGATGAGGTGATCCGGAAACGGCGAGTATATAGGGTGGGGGAGAATCAGTCTTCTTCTTCATCGGACTCATCGTCCTCCGCCAGTTCATCCAGGTCGATGTCGGCTTCTTCGATCTCGTCGTCGTACTTATCGCCGTATTCTTCCCGCGCCTCGTCGGTCAGTATACCGTCGTCATCGTAGTCTTCATCGTCTTCAATAATCAACTGCGCTTCGGACTTCGTCATCCGAATGAGGTAATACTTCTCTGTCGTTTCGAAGGGCAGGGCGCTGGCAATCTTACCGTTCACGTCGGTGAAGCGGATGAGGTTGCGCTCGAAGCCGTTGGGGTAATTCAGCTTAATCTGCTCAAGCAGCTCATCGTCGAGCTTGTCGTAATTCTTGATGACGCGGGGCTTGCTCATATTGGGGGATAGGTCGTTCGGTGGGTAAATGAAATGGGGCGCGGAAGGTCTCCGCGCCCCACCATTCGGGTAATTTATTTGGCTACGCTCAGCGACTTTTTGTGGTCGGCCAGGAACTTCTCCAGTCCGCTGTCGGTGAGCGGGTGCTTGAAAAGGCTGTCAAAGCTGCTCAACGGGCAGGTCACTACGTCGGCACCGGCCTTGGCCGCCTCTACGATGTGCTTACCGCTGCGAATGGAAGCAGCCAGAATTTGAGTTTCAAATCCCTGGATCGCGTAGATCTCGGCGATGTCCGAAATCAACGTCATGCCTTCCCAGCCGATATCGTCGATACGACCTATGAAGGGGCTGACGTAGGTGGCACCGGCTTTAGCGGCCAGAATCGCCTGTCCGGCGCTGAATACAAGAGTACAGTTGGTCCGGATACCATTTTCGGTACACCAGGCGAGCGCCTTTACGCCTTCGCGGATCATCGGGATCTTGACGACGATGTTGTCGGCGATCTTAACCAGTTCACTGGCTTCGCGCTTCATGCCTTCCAGATCGGTGCTGATGACCTCGGCGCTGACGTCGCCATCAGTGATTTTGCAGATCGCGGCGTAGTGCTCGCGGACGTTCTCTTCGCCGCTGATGCTCTCCTTGGCCATCAGGCTGGGGTTGGTCGTTACGCCATCGAGAATACCGAGGCTTTCGGCTTCGCGAATGTCGTCTAGGTTGGCGGTATCTATAAAGAATTTCATAAGCGGGTGATTTGCGTCTTTAATTGGCGCTAACATACCACTGCCCGGGATGTTTCCAAGCATTCCCGCTAATATCCGGCCTTCGCCACCGCAGATTTCTGCCCGCGGAAGTATTCCGAAGCTTATAGTTGGTCAAAGTGGGCGAATATGCGTACCTTTGCGGCCGGCAAAACCGGCTGCCCCCTGGCGGGAGTAGGTCGGTCTTCTATAACAAAAGGACAATACGTCACTATGCCAGTTAAAATTCGCCTTCAGCGCCGGGGCCGCCGCAAGCGCCCATTCTACCACATCGTTATCGCGGACGCCCGCGCTCCCCGAGACGGTAAATTTATTGAAAAGATCGGCACATACAATCCGATGACCGTACCGGCCACCATCGAACTGGACCGCACGGCAGCCTACGATTGGCTGATGAAGGGTGCCCAGCCCACCGATACCGTACGGGCAATCCTGCGCTTCAAAGGCGTACTCTACCGCAAGCACCTGATGCGCGGGGTTGAGAAAGGAGCCCTCACTCAGGAAGAAGCTGACCAGAAATTCCAGGAGTGGATCGACTCCAAGGAAGGTACCATGGCCGAGCGCCGTGCCGCCCAGGAAAAGAAGGACGCGGAATTCCGCGCCGCCGTATCCGGAACGCCCCCGCCCGAACCAGAACCGGAACCCACTCCCGAGGAGGAAACCCCGGCTACCGATTCCGCCGAGACCGAGGAGGAAACAGGCGAGCCCAGTGCTACCGCCGAGCTTGATGCCGCTTTGGCTGAAGGTGCCGGATCAACCGAGGAATCCCGCAAGGAAGCTGCTGACGTAGCCGGTGAGGCCAAGGCCGAAGCCGACGCCGCTGAAGCTGCCGGTGAAGCCCTGGAGGAAGCCAACGAAGGTGAAGGTGATGCCGCTACCGGTAACATTGAAAAGGAGGTGTAATTAGTACACCCCTCTATTAAATAAGCCCCGCTTGCTAGCAGCAAGCGGGGCTTATTGTTTATACGTAATTGCGCCAGGCGGCTATCAACCGACGGGTGACCGCCCCGGGTTCGCCATAATCGCGGGTAGAAAATTGATCACCTCCGAGTACTTTCGTTATCGGCATTGCCCCCTTTACGGAACTACAGATGATAGCCTCATCCGCTTCCAACAGGTCCGTAACGGAAACCGGTCCTTCCTGCGTCGCGATTCCCAGGGAAGCAGCCACCTTCAATAGGTGTAGGCGCGTAACTCCGAGGAGAACGTTTTCCGCCGGGGTGATCAGTACCCCCTCCCGTACGATCATGAAATT
>JBASAV010000729.1:0-8301 GCA_049650785.1 Lewinella sp.
GGGTACGCCGGGCTGCTGCTTTTGCCTTAACCGGGAGGTCATATACACGATCGGTTGCGAGGGCCGCGCACTTACCGGCCAAGGGGCAAGTAGGACATGCAGCATTGCGGGGGGTGCAGACCAGCGCGCCGAAATCCATGATGGACTGATTGAATGCGGCCGCGGGTGTATCGCCCAGGGCGGCATCGACCAGACGCTGGAAGTGTTTTCGTCCGCGGTTTCCGTCAATGGGTGTGGCATCACTTGCGTAGCGGGAAAGTACGCGGTAGACATTACCATCGAGTACGGCTACCTGCCGATTGAAAGCAAAGGAGGCAATGGCCGCCGCGGTATAGGGTCCGATACCCGGCAGGGATAACAGTTCCTTGTAGGTGTCCGGGAACTCCCCGTTATAATCGTTAGCCACCATACGGGCGGCCTTCAGCAGGTTTCTTGCCCGGGAGTAATAGCCCAGGCCTTCCCATAGCTTCATGACCGCGTCATCGTCGGCTCGTGCTAAATCGGTCACGGTGGGGTAGGCTTCGATGAAACGCTCGAAGTAGGGCATGCCCTGTGCCACGCGGGTCTGCTGAAGGATGATTTCACTCAGCCAGACGGCGTACGGATTTTTGACGGACTTCCACGGCATGGGACGTCGCTCGGGCTCGTACCACCCGAGTAGCGAGGATCGAAAGTAAGACCAATCGGCTGCCGGCATGCAGGGAAAAAACGGCGGCCCGCCATAAAGTTCTGGCGGGCCGTTACTAACTAGGAGTTTGGTTCTCGTAAAGTAAGATAGCTACACTGACACTATTTATTTTTCACGGAGCTTGCCGTACTGGCGGGCGATTTGCGACTTAAGATCTTTGCGGGCGAAGAAGATTCGACTTTTCACCGTACCAAGGGGTAGGGAAAGATGATCTGCAATCTCCTGGTATTTAAATCCCTGATAGTGCATCAGAAAGGGAATACGTGTCGAGTCGTCCAATTCGTCGATCATCTCCGTCAGTTCTTTGATCAGGATATTGCTATCGGCGTCATTCTCGATTGAGTGCGATCCGGAGTTGAGATAGTACAGATTGTCCGTATTATCCATGATGGTGTTCGCCTTCACTTTTTTCCGATAGTTGTTGATGAAGATATTCTTCATGATGGTGAAGAGCCACGCCTTAAGGTTGGTGCCCTGACGGAACTTATCGCGGTTGGTGATGGCCCGGAATGCCGTTTCCTGGTACAGGTCCTTGGCGTCCTCTGAATTTTTGGTCAGATTATAGGCAAACGAGTGGAGAAGCGTCGATTGCTGATTGAACTGGGCGAAAAAATCTAATTGAGTCATAGCGTGTATGGGTGTGGGTCCTTGTTTAACCAAAAGTAACGATTGCTTAGATACTTTCGGGGTAGATTTGGGAGAAATCGAGAAGATACTTCACATAGACAGCAATTTTATTGACATTTTGCTTCCTGCATGACATTCACCCCTGGGAAAGCCCTAAAATTGAGACCTTGTTCGAAAGAAGTTTCTGAAAATTATGAAAATTAATGTTGAGACCATTTTATCCCCCTTTTCCGTTGGGATAATCAGTTTTTGGGGGTCTTGCTTCCCTCCTGTATATTTATAGGATGCCCGAGTTTTCCACCGAAGGTTTTCCCCTTGAGTACGCCATTCCCGGTTTTGTGCTGCTGGTGGCGCTTGAACTGGGAGTCGCAGCTTACGAGGGCAACGAACGCTACGAGCGGCGGGATACGGTCAGCAGTCTAAGTATGGGGATGGGTAATGCCCTGATCCGATTGGTGACAAAGGGACTCAGTCTAGGTGTCTTTTTCCTGATCTACGAGTTCCGCCTGTTTGACTTGGGGGATGCGTGGTGGGTTTGGGTAGTTTGTTTCTTCGCGGAGGATCTGACGTATTACGTCTTTCACCGGTCCAGTCACCAGGTCCGGTACTTCTGGGCCAGCCACGTCATTCACCATAGCAGCAAGAAGTATAACCTGTCGACCGCGCTTAGGCAAACGTGGACGGGTAACCTGTCCGGTGCCTTTCTCTTTCACGCCTGGCTTCCATTGGTAGGCTTCCACCCCATCATGGTGGCGATCTTCGAGACCCTGAGCCTTATCTACCAGTTCTGGATCCATACCGAGTACATCCACCGCCTGCCGGCTCCGGTCGAATACGTTTTCAACACCCCCAGCCACCACCGGGTACACCACGCCCGCGATGTGGACTACCTGGACCGCAACCACGGAGGCGTACTCATCATCTGGGATCGCCTGTTCGGTACCTTTCAGCAGGAAAAGGAGCAACCCACCTACGGACTGGTCACCGATATCGATACCTATAATCCCTTGCGGATCGCCACACACGAATGGTCAGCCCTTTTTCAAGACCTACGGACGGCTCCCGGCTGGGGGGCCAGGATGAAGTATCTGTTTGGCCCGCCGGGATGGAGCCACGACGGTAGTCGCAAGACCAGCCGGCAGCTACGCGAGGAGAGCAAACAGAAAAGGCTCGCCTCCGGTAAGGAAGGCGAGCCTGTTCTTTAAGTTGGGAGCGAAGGCTATTCTTCTACGTAACGAACGTCGTCGAACTCGGCGGCGAGTACCTTCAGCACGTTCATAATGGTTTCCTCCTCGAGGTCCGTACGGCGGACCAGATCCTCCGGGCTGGTTTCGATCACGGAACGCGCCGTGTCCAGGCCGATGGCTTTGAGGGCATCGATGACCCAGCCTTCGATCTCGTCGCTGAACTCGTCCAGATCGACGTCGTCGATCTCGACTTCGTTGTTACGGTATACGTCAATCTCAAAGTCGACCAGGCGGCTGGCGAGCTTGATATTGGTGCCGCCTTTGCCGATAGCCAGGCTGACCTGATCGGGTTCCAGATAAACCTTTGCCCGACGGTTTTCCATATCCAGGTCGATGTTCGTAACCCGTGCGGGGGTCAGGGAACGCTGAATGTAGAGGTTCGTATTGCCGGTCCAGGGGATGACGTCGATGTTCTCCTGGTTCAGCTCCCGGACGATGCCGTGAATACGCGAACCCTTCATACCGACACATGCGCCTACGGGGTCGATGCGGTCGTCGTAGCTCTCCACGCTGACCTTGGCACGTTCCCCGGGGATACGGACAATTCCCTTGATGGTGATCAAGCCGTCCTCGATTTCGGGTACTTCCTGTTCCATGAGTTTGGCGAGGAAGCGCTCGTCGGTCCGGCTGACGATTACAACGGGATTGTTGTTACGCATCTCAACCTCCTTGATGACGCCGCGGACCATATCGCCCTTGCGGAAGTAATCACCCCGGATGGTTTCATTACGCGGCATAACCAGTTCGCGACCGTTGGCATCGTCGATAACCAATACTTCCCGCTTCAGGATCTGCTGTACCTCGCAGAGAACGAGCTCACCTACCCGCTCGCTGTAGCTGCGGTAGATTTCGTCCTTCTCGAGGTCCATGATACGGCTGATCAGCGTCTGACGGGCAGCCATGATGCTGCGGCGACCGAAGTCTTTCAGGAATAGCTGCTCGTAGCACTCTTCACCCACCTCGTAATCCTCGTCGATGGCCATGGCTTCCGAGAAGGATATCTGCGAGAGCTCGTCGGTGACTTCTCCGTCCGGGACGATCTCGCGTACGCGCCATAGTTCCAGGTCACCCTTGTTGGCGTTGACGATGATGTCGAAGTTCTCGTCGGTAGTGAACTTCTTTTTGATCAGCGTGCGGAACACATCTTCCAGGACCCGCACCATTGTGGGGCTGTCGATGCTCTTACCGGAGCTGAATTCCTTGAAGGTATCAACCAGGTTCATCATGGCTTAGAAGGATATTTTTACGATAGATTTTTTAATGGCGTCGTTGGCGATGCTGATGTCTTCCACGACGGTCTTTTTGCGTTTGCCCTCCTTGATGCGTTGCTTGGCTTCGAGGACGATGGTGGTCGGAGTAGCCTCCTTCAGCTGACCGGTGAAGGTGTCGCCGTCGGTAGTGGTCACCTCCAGCGTTCGACCCACGTTTTTCAGGTACTGCCGGTAGAACTTGAGCGGACGATCGACGCCCGGACTGCTCACGTCCAGCACGTATTCCTCACCGAGGGGTTTTTGCTCGTCGAGATAACTTTCAAGATAGCGACTAATTCGCTGGCACTTGGCAAAGGTCATTCCGGAGTCGCTATCGACGAACACCTCCAGCTTTTTGTTGGAGTGATTCACGTCCACCACGAAGCAGTCCCGAAAGTCTTCTTCAGTTTCGAAATAGGTTTCTAGCAGATTAATAAGCTTCTCTTCCATGTCAATTACACTACTCCTGCGCGCCGGCGCAAAACATAAGGCAGGTACACAAAAAAGAGGGAATCTCGCGATGCCCTCTCCTGCTTTTTACGGCCTTGTTTGGCAAAGATAACGCTTTGCCACGATATATAGTTGACGGGAGAGTTATGGGCCCGCCCCGCCGGGTATCTAGTCCTCCAGATCGGGTAGGAGAATACCGTCCACGAGGTGAACGACACCGTTGGTACCCTGTACGTCGGTCATAATGAAGTTGACCATAGTACTGTCGAAGGTGACGATGGTTGGAGCCTCGTCCTCTTCCATGTTGATGCTGAAGGTCTGGCCGTCGCTCAACGTAGTTACTTCCAGGTCGTCTTCCAATTCGTCGGAACGGACATTGCCGGCCAAAACGTGGTACAGCAATACTTCCTGGATCATCTGCATGTCGAAGGTGGCGAGGGTGTCACCCGCTGCCGTGAAGGCCGCATTGACGGGAGCAAACACGGTAAAGGGACCTTCCATCATCAGGTCGTCATCCAGTCCGGCGGCAATCACGGCTGCTTCCAAAGAGTCCAGCTGATTGGCCATGATGAGGAAGTCGGCGATCGACTGCATCTCCAATACCTGGTCGATACCGTGGATAACACCATTGCTACTGAGAACATCCGGTGCGATAACCATGGCCTGGCTGTTGACCGTGACGCTATCGTTGTTGGTGATCATCAGGGAGAGCATGGTATCATCGGGTCCGTCCTCACTGAGGGTGGTCTGGAAAGACTGTCCGGCGGGAATGTCGGCTGCCGGAATGGACATACCCAGAACGTGGTAGAGCAGCAGGTCCGTAAGGTTTTCGTCGCTTACCGTTGCCAGGTTGATGCCGGAGGCGGTGAACGCGGCGTCGGTCGGAGCGAATACGGTGTAGTTGCCCGTGTCGGAGAGGACACCATCCAGGCCAACGCGGGTAAGCGCTTCCAACAGAATGGTGAAGTTACCGTTGAGGGTGGCCCGGTCCACGATGGTGGGGGGCATAAGCACGTTATCGATGGTGTAGTAAACGCCATTTACGGCTTCGACCGGGCCGGCGGTAATATTGGCCATGCCGTCCAGCATGATACTTCCTCCGTTGTTGTCGACGGTAATGGGCAGGTTAGCGCCACCGGGTCCCTGGTTGTTGCGGGCGTCATACTCCGAGCGACCGGCTTCAAAGTCTTCGTTACGCAGTACTTCGCCGACCAGGTAGTGGTAGGAGATGATATTCCCGAGTTCTTCATCGGAAACACTTCCGAGATCGATGCCCGCGGCGGAGAAGGCGGCATTATTGGGGGCGAATACGGTGAGGCGGGCGGTGGGGCCGTCGAGGAAGTCGATTTGGCCCGTACGCTCCAGGGCAGCGACGAAGGAAGAGAAGTCGGGATCTGCCTGCAGGATGTCAGCGATGGTGCCGATGACGGGTACAGCGGGACCGTCGTCATCCTCTCCACAACTGGTGAATCCAAGCACGAGGGCAAAGAGGAGAAACGGTAATAAGCGGTATGAGCGCAACATAGAAGGTGTTTGGGTTCCGGGAAATTGATTGCCGGAATGGTTAACATAAAGTCGGTGCATGATCGAGCGAGATTTTGTCAACACGAATGTGCTGACATTTGTGGCATAAACGGTGAATAAACCTACGCTTAGACGGTAAGATTACCCATTGCGCTGCCTTAAACGCGTAATATTAACGAATCTAATCATGTTGCACCGCCGGAAGGTTCCAGTCCCGCCCCTCTCCGCGCTCGTAGTGATAGCGGATAGCATCCTGTATGGAAAGAAAGTGACTTTCCACCCCCATTCGCTCCATCAGGCCCGAACGGTAAAGGATGTCCCGCACCGGTCCGATCATACCCGTCAGGTAGAAATGTAGTTGACGCTGGTGCAGGCCGTCGTACAGTTGCTCCAGCGCGTGTAATCCGGTGGTGTCCAGATCGTTGACCGTGTGCCCATCCAGAATGATTGCCTGTAGTTGGTCATCCCGCTCCTCCACCATTTCCAGGATCCGCTCCGAAAAGTATTCCGCGTTACCGAAGTATAGTTCGGCATCGAAGCGGACGACCAGTATAGCCGGGTCGACCTCCGCGCCGGTAAAGCGATTGACGTTGCGAAAAGCATTGGTGCCCGGAATGCGGCCCAACTCCGCCAGGTGGGGTCGCGCCGCGCGCAGGAAGACGAAAGTGAGCGACAGGACCACGCCGCCCGCGATACCGTACTGCAGACCGGCAAATAGCGTGAACAGGAACGTCACCAACAGTACCGCCAGTTCCCGAGGGGCCAGTCGGTACAGCCGGCGCATCTCCTCCAGGTCGAAGAGTTTGCCGACCGAAAAAGCAATCACCGCCGCGAGCATGGCGATCGGGAGATAGTAGAATAGCGGAGTGAGGAACAGTAGGACGACTACGAGCAGCACGAAGGTAGTCAGGTTGGCCAGGGCACTCCGCGCGCCGCTTTCCTCGAGTACGGCGGATCGTCCGAAACTGGCAGAGGTGGGTATGGCCGCGAAAAAGCTTCCTCCAATCTTGGAAAGCCCGAGCGCCAGTAGTTCGCGGTTCGGCCGGACCCGGTAGTAGCCATGCTGGGTAGCGAAAGTGTTCCCGATGGAAAGGGTCTCGACGAAGCTGATCAACGCCAGCACCGCAGCTACGGGAAGCAGAGTCAACGTATCCTCCACGGTAAAACCTGGCAACGCAAAGCCGGGAAGACCGGCCGGCACCTCCCCGACCACTTCGATGCCCGATTGATTCAGGCGTAATAGCCAGGTGAGGAGCGTAGCGCCAACGATCCAGATAATTAAGTAGGGTAGGCGGGGGAAAAATCGCTTGCCCAAAATAAGGACGCCGAGGCTACCCAAGCCCATCAGCGCGGTTGGCCAGTGAAAGCTATCGAGGTGGGCAACGAAAGCATAGACCGTCTCGTGCAGGTAGGCCGTCCGCGGCATATCCAGCCCAAACAGTGATTTAAGCTGGGAAGCCACGATCAACACCGCGGCCGCCGAGACAAAGCCCGAGAGTACCGGTCGGCTGAGCAGACTGACCAGTCCACCCAGGCGCAGCATTCCGAAAGCCAACTGGATGAGTCCGGTCAACGCTGACAACAGCAGGGCCATCATAATGAAGCGCTCCGTATCCACGGTGGCCAGCCCCGAAAGCCCATTCAGGGTCAGCAAGCTGGCCAGGGCGGTGGGACCCACGGCTACGTGGGGCGTACTCGCTAAAAGCGTGTAGATAAGTAGCGGAACGAGGGCGGCATAGAGCCCGTAAACCGGGGGTACGCCGGCCAGTAATCCGTAAGCCATGGCCTGCGGAACCAAAACTACGGTTACCGTCAGGCCGGACAGGAGATCCTGGCGAATGTCCTTTTTGCCGTACGCGGACGGACGAGGTAGGTAGCTTAGCAATTTAGGCATCCACCGACTCGGTCGCCAGGATGTCGGCTACCTTATCCTGGACGTTTACAATACGGTTGAATCCACGCGATTGAAGTATGCTGGCCGCTATGGTGGAACGGTAGCCACTGCCGCAGTGAAGGAAGTACTGCTGGTCAGCGTCCAGATCGGTAGTAGCTTGGCTTAGCGCGGCCAGCGGAAGGTTAGCTGACCTACGAAGATGACCACCTGCATATTCACTCTCTTTACGTACGTCCAGCACCTTAGAGGCTCGCCGGGGATCAAATTCTTCCGCCCGGATGGTCTGAACATTATCCGTTTCGCCTCCGTAGTCTTTCCAGGCGGCAATACCACCTTCGAGATAGCCGAGGGCATTATCGTAGCCGACCCGGCTGAGACGTTCCACGGTTTCGGCCTCCCTCCCAACTTCCGTTACCAGTAGGATGGGCTGCTGCAGATCGGGCACCAGTTCGCCTACCCAGGGGGCAAAGCTGCCGTCCAGTCCGATAAAGATGCTATTCGGAATGAAATCTTGAACGAAATCCTCTTTACTCCGCACGTCGAGGATCAGCGCCATTTCCCGGTTGGCCATTTCCTCGAATTTGGCCGGGGGAAGGGCTACGGCACCGCGCTGCATTACCT
>JBASAV010000730.1:0-1972 GCA_049650785.1 Lewinella sp.
ATGTGAAACTGGAACTGCGGCCCGACGATAGCGATTACGGCATGCCTCTCCCCCCGGAAGTCGGTGAATTATGGGGGCTGGACCCGAAAGCCCGCGACGTTTTTCATATCCTCTCCCCCGGCAATCAACGCAACCTGCTATACCAAATCGATAAGCTTAAACGACCCGATAGCCGGGCGAAGAAGGCCGTCCAGATCCATGAGTATCTCAAATCGGTGGGTGGGAAGTTGGACTACAAGCAATTGAATTCTTACATCAAGGCCGATAATCGGTGATGGGGTGCTCGGTTGTCGGTCAGGGGTTGTGGGTTGCCGGCCGGTCATCGGATGTCTCCCGGAGCGGTAGCGGAGGGGGCATCCGATGACTAGGCCGGATTTCCTGCGCGCCGGCGCCCGCCTGTACTGCTTATATTGCTTGCAAATTGAGACAATGAAATCACTCGCTACCCTTCTTGTGCTATGCTTTATGTTGGTCGGAAGCCTTTCCGTCACCGGGCAGGGCGCCGCCGACACTACCCGTAGTGAACGCTTTATGCCCCTCGAATTTCGCAACATCGGCCCCTTCCGCGGCGGACGTACTAATGCGGTCACCGGCGTACCCGGTCAACCCCTCCGCTACTATTTTGGTGGCGTCGGTGGAGGGATATTCCGAAGCGACGATGCGGGACAGAGCTGGCGCAACATCTCCGACGGCCAGTTGAATACCGGATCCATCGGTGCGCTGGTCGTTGCCCCCAGCGATCCGAACGTGATCTACGCCGGCACCGGTGAGCATGCTGTGCGTGGGGTAATGACCTCCCCGGGCGACGGCGTATACCGAAGCCTTGACGGCGGCGATACCTGGCAACACGTCGGTCTGGAGGATAGCCGCCACATCTCCGAGATCGTGGTTCACCCGAGCAACCCGGATCACGTGCTCGTGGCCGTACAGGGTGCCGTGCACGGCGATAGTGAAGTGCGCGGCGTGTACCGTAGCACCGACGGCGGTCTAAATTGGGAACAGCTATTCTACGTCGATGCCACCACCGGCGCGGCCGACCTCAGCATGGACCCCAGCAATCCCCGCATCCTCTACGTAGGCATGTGGGACCACCGCCGGTACCCCTGGCAGGTGCGAAGCGGCGGACCGGGCAGCGGGATCTACAAATCGACCGACGGCGGTGACAACTGGGAGCAACTCACCGAAGGCCTGCCCGACACCCTCGGCAAGGTGGCCGTATCGGTAAGTCCGGCTATGCCAAACCGGGTTTACGCCAATATCGAAGCGGAAGGTGAAAAGGGCGGCGTGTACCGTAGCGATGACAGCGGGGAAAATTGGCGTCAGGTAAATAGCGACCGGGTCACCGTAGCAAGGGCCTGGTACTACATCGAGATCTTTGCCGACCCGGTCAATCCGAATGAAGTTTACGTCCTGAACGCACCCGTACTGCACTCTATCGATGGTGGCGCCAGCTTCTCCACGATTTCAGTGAATCACGGCGACCAGCACGATCTATGGATCAATCCGGAGAACCCGAAGAATATGATCCTGGGTAACGACGGCGGCGCGGCCATCACCTTCAACGGCGGTCAGAGCTGGAGCAGCCAGGACAACCAACCCACCGCCCAGTTTTACCGGGTCATTGCCGACGAGCAAGTCCCCTACCGCATCTACGGCGGGCAACAGGACAACAGTGCGGTCGACATTGTCAGCCGGACACGGGGCGGCGGTATCAGTACCTCCGACTGGCACCCCACCGCCGGTGGCGAGAGTGCCTTCCTGGCCTTCGACCCCAACAACCCACGCTACGTGATGGGCGGTAGTTATCAGGGGAACATCTCCGTGTACGACTCCGAAACGGGTACGGAAGTGGACGTCATGGCTACCCCGGTAGCCGGCTTGGCTACCCCGCCCTCGGAAATGAAGTACCGTTTCAACTGGAACGCCCCTATCGTCACCTCTCCGCAGGACCGGAACGTCTTCTACCACGGCG